>JAIQFV010000011.1 GCA_020073085.1 Terriglobia bacterium
AAACAGTCCAGCCCTGGCGTGCTGGCGCAAAAAAGTAACCAGCAAACGCCCAAACCAGAGACGAGAGGATAATGTTCTTTAAACCCGACTAACGGTCAATGTAGTTGTCGTCCACAATCAATGTAGTTGACGTCGATCACAGGCCGTCAAGACGCCGAAACGCGAGATTGATCTGATTAGGGATCGTTTGAAGAGATTGAAGGAGATGTTGCGATGAAAGACGAAAGGCTGGAAGTGACGCGGGGGAGCGGGAATATATTCCGCGATGTGGGTCACCAGAACGCGGACGCGGAGCAACTCAAGGCCATCCTGGCTGCTGAAATCATCAAGGCGCTCGGTCGAGACGGCTTGAGCGTGCGGGAGGCGCACGATCGCACGGGGATTGCCGCGGCCGATTTCTCGCGCATCCGCCATGCGGACCTGGGGCGGTTCACCATTGATCGCCTCATGTCGATCATCAACCGCCTGGGGTCACGCATCGAGATGAAAGTTCGGGTGCGGAGGGCTGAGACGTGTGCACGCGAGGCGAGAGTTTAAATAAAAAGAATTTTCGGGTCAGGTCTAAATTTTCAATTGTTCTCCTCCGCAGGTATCAAAACTGAAAACTTAGACTTGATCCTATTTGGCGTTTTGCTGTTGCCATTTTCCCTCCGTGCATTCCCGACAAAAGCGTTCTCCGATCCAGAAAGTGATGTACAATACCTCCTGTTTCCCCCCCACAGACCCATTGATCTCAGACACCCCCACGCTTGGAGTTCCCATTGACCCGAAAATCCTGGCACCCGGTTCCTAATCCCCGCTCTATTCATATCGCAGGGTTGCCATCGGATCGAGGGGGCTGGCGCGGAGTGTCAGTAGGTGCCCTCTGCGACGCCGGCGACGAGTGCGAGTCCTGAAGTGGCCAGCCTCCGGGCTGAAGGGTTATGTGGTTATTTCTCCCTCAGTCGCCGATAAACTTGTTTACGATCGTCAATGATGTAAACGAGGATTTCTTTCTTGTTGTCGTCGATTCCGTAAATGATGCGGAGGTTGCCAACCCGAAGTTTATATTCAGAGCGCCCTTGTAACTTTTGGCATCCAATGGGGCGGGCTGTCTCTTGAAGTGATTGAAGACGCTGAACTACTGCATCGTGTGTTTTGGAGGAGAGGCGTTCAAGTTCTCGGCGTGCGGAGGATTTGAGGAAAACTGAATACGCCATTACTTTGGTCGTTTCGAGGATTGGGCCAAATAGTCTTTGAGGGAAATACGAGGCTCCCGTTTTCTGTTCTCGATGAGAACAGCGTATCGAAGGTCTTCGCCCAGCTCCCGGTCCAGAAGTAATTTGTGTGCAATAGCCAGGCGGTCTTCTTTTTTAAGCGCGCGGAACGCGGTCCAAAAGACCTCCGCAGGGGCTTGGTGGCTGGTCATCGTATTTGAGCTCCCTTCCATTTTATCCAGACTAAAGTTTACATGAGTTAATTTTGTTGCACCAGAAAAAGAACATAGAATATTTCGACCACCGGATGGTGCCTCAAAAGGTATTGAGGATTTGCGGGTCTCTGGGGTCAGATCCGGACTTGTGGACAATTGGGTGTTTTCGACATTCGAAAAGGCACACACCGTGATCATCTAAAAAGTACCCACCACCTGGTTGGTTTTAACAAATGCCATTGGGGTCGCATCTTTGAGGTTCCTGGAAAAAAGGGGACAGACACCTCTTTTCAAGCAATATTCAAATTTCTATGAGAACAGGTGTCTGTCCCCTTTTTTCCCGCCGGTAAACCAGCGGGCTGTACAAAGCCAAGCCCCGTGGAACGGGGCAAAAGAATGAAGAGGGTCAGATCCGGACAACCGGACAATTGAAAAGAGCACGCTTCAGGTCGAATAAACCTTGCCCAGAACAACTCTGCATTCTTTAATCAGGGACGCAGCATAGGCTCTCGAGTGTTTCGAGGTGGGAGCGAAATTCATCATTCAATGCGATCTTGGAATTGTTGATGCAGAACGGATCAAGAGATGGATGGCGCAACGCGAAAATGGGGCTCCAAAATTCGAGCAACATCGCAATTGTCCGGTTGTCCGGATCTGGCCCAAAACTGCGTTATCGCGTATCATACTTCGTGTTGTATCAGAAGATTCTCGGTCGTCCCGGAGGAGCCACTACGTATGATCCGATACATATTTGCTTGTTACCTTTCGATCTTGTGTCTGTCCCATGGGACGTTTGGGCAGGTTGCCAAAGGAGAGCAGCCGCTTGCCGCACTCTCAGCCATTGACTCGGAATATCGCAAGTTTGATGACCTGCTTTCCTTCCTGCGGAAGCGCAACGCACTACAATATGCGATTTCGTCTCCAAAGGGCATCGACGAGGCAAACTACGTCCCGGTAGGCGGCATCGAGCAATGGATCACAATCCGCGGCCAGGATCGTGACAATCCCGTGTTGCTCTTCCTTCACGGTGGGCCTGGTGATGTGACCAATCTCTGGACATTTGCATTATTCGCTCCATGGCAGAAGTACTTCACGGTGGTGCAATGGGACCAGAGAGGCGCCGGCAGGACGTTGAGAAAAAGCGGCCCATCCATTGCGCCGACCATCACCGTCGATCGCATGGCGCAAGACGGTATCGAGCTGACAGAATATCTGAGGAAACATCTGGGCAAGGAAAAGATCATCATTGTAGGCCATTCCTGGGGTTCAGTCCTCGGTCTCCGAATGGCGAAGGCGAGACCCGATCTCTTCTACGCGTACGTGGGCACCGGCCAGGTCGCCTACGGCAGCAGCAGAAGCTCTTACTCTTCTGCCGTCTATGATGCGCTATTGAAGAAGGCAAAAGCCGTAGGTGATCACCGCGCCATCGAGGAATTGACCCACGCAGGTCCACCACCTTACAAGTCTGGCGATGGCCCCCGCGTGCTGCACAAGTGGGCGAATGAATTTGAGGGCGCATGGGAGTTCCTGTATGGGACCCTCGGTCTCGCGCTCGTGGCTCCCGGCAATTCTGTGCAAGATATCTATGACAACGAAGAGGGCCAGGTGTTGAGCGCCGATCGCCTCGTCCCGCAGACCCGGTCCATCGGACCGGCAGAGCTTGGCCTGGAATTCTCCATTCCGATATTTGTTTTTCAGGGTGAGGAGGATTTCACGAGTCCAACTGCGCTCGCTCGGCAGTACCTCGAATCCATCAAAGCGCCCCGCAAAGAGTTTGTGCCGATCAGCGGTGGCGGACATTTTGCAGTGTTCATGCACTCCGATCAATTTCTGCGGGAGCTCGTCAAGCGGGTGCGCCCGCTGCCTGTAGGGCCCTGAATTTGAGGGTTGCGCGAGTAGAATGAGGAGGGTCAGATCCGGACAATCGGACAATTGAAGAGAGCCCGCTTCAGATCGAATGAACCGTGCCCAGAACAACTCTGCAATCTTCAATCAGGGAGGCAGGATAGGCTCTCGAGTGTTTCGAGGTAGGGGGGAAATTCATCATTCAAAACTCTCTTGGAATTGTTGGTGCAGAACGGATCAAGAGATGGATGGCGAAACGCGACAATTTGACCTCAAAATTCAAGCAACGTCGCAATTGTCCGGTTGTCCGGAGGTGACCCGAAACTGTGTTTCGAAGGCGACACCTACCGGCTGCATGAGATAAGAAGGGATCCTAAGTGAGGGTCTCTGAGGTATTGCATCACGATACATCAAATCATCATCGCCTTGGCAGCGGTTAGGTTTCTGGGGTCAGGTCCGGATTTTTGTACCCCCTGTCCCGCCGATGGGCGAGATCATTCTCTATCAGACCGAGGAATCAAGCCCAGTGAACCGGGCTAAGACTTTTGTTTTATTCGGGGGGGTAGAGCGCCTGCCCCGCCGGTAAACCAGCGGGCTGTACAAAGCCAAGCCCCATGGAACGGGGCAAAATGCGCTGGGGGCTCAATTTCCAATCCTGGTGCTTTGGACAATCGAGAATGCTCTGCCGCCCCTGGCGGGGCCTGGTTCATTTTTTATTCTTTGTACCCACGGCTCTCGCCGTGGGCTAAAGGTCCGGCGCCGCGTTCGCGGCTGAGATCGCGGTGATCCGGCTTTGCAGCGTCTTTGGGGTCAGGCTTCCACAAGAGAGCGCTTGGGGCCAGGTCTATTTTATTTTCAATTGCACATCTTATAGGCTTCTTGAGGGCACAAACAGCGCGCAACGTCAGGCCGGAAGCCGACGTCATAAAAAAAATGAGAATGTCGGATCTGACCCTGGTTCATTCTTAGCATCTTCGGGACCTTTTATAGGTTGCATTCCGCTCTTTTGCGGCGAATCCAATTTTCCGCCTTGGTGGTGCTGGCGGTGTCATCAGTTTTCGGATTGCATCAAAGATGACACTGATTTCTTCGTCGTGTTCGTCGATCCTTCTTTCTTGCTGGGCCAATTGCAGGGCGAGCTCCTTGTGCGTCGAAAGGAATTCCCGCAGGTTCACGAAGGCCCGCATGATGGCAATGTTGACTTGGACAGCACGTTCACTGGTGAGAACGCTCGAAAGCATGGCCACTCCCTGCTCAGTAAACGCGTAAGGCAAGGATCCTCCGAAATACTTCCGGTGTGGTATCACACTTTGTGATACCAGGTGTTCCGCCTCGGCAGCCGTCAGTTGGAACATAAAGTCCTCTGGGAATCGACGGATATTCCTTTTGACCGCTTGATTCAACGCTCTCGTTTCAACTCGGTACAAGCCTGCCAAGTGCATGCCCAGTACGACCTTCTGTCCCCGAATAATGAGGATCTTGCTTTCAATCAAGACTCGCCGAACAATTTTTTTCATTCAAGTCCTCCATGGAAGGAAATCCTACCGGTTGACACAAGCTCGAATACTGGGTTGTCAGCTCGGTGTTTCCTTAAATGGGCGTTTGCGGGGGGATAAGTTTGTCGCTCAAATACAACGCTTTCGGGAGAAGTATACGCTTTTCAATGCCTCAAGAAAAACTGAATTTCAAGCATCATTTTCGGGTCGGATGCCGACGAGCCGTTGCTCAAAATCGGTTTCTTAGATTCGCGGAATTGGTCAGAGGACAGAATTCCACAGGCCGATTCCCAAAGATACTCTGGAACCCAAAATGATCCACCGCAAAGGCGCAGGGACGCGGAGAGCAGGTCCCCGGGGTCAGATCCGGACTTGAAAAGCCATTGGGGTCGTATCTTTGCAATCTGCATTTCACCGGGAAGAATTGATATTGGCGGAGTTATCCCTCTGAGTACGATTTTCGGCGGCATCAGATGATGTTCACCGTAGGGACGCGGAGGGTTTAGGTGTTGGGGAATGGGGAAAACAAGTTCAAAGTTCAAGACGCCATGGCGGCCAGGAGGAAGACACCTCGGGTCAGAGCCTTTTAATTTGCTACAGACGTGCAAGATCTTGCCGGATTCGGACGAGGATTTTCTCCAGTGGAATTTGGCCTCGATAATAAAGTGGAGCCGTCTTCGAATATTCGGCCTCGAATTGCCTGCGGATGCTCTCGTCCTCAATGGTGAAGGCTCCGCTCTTTGCGACGTCGTGATCCAAAGACTTGAAACGCTTCTTTTTGTGCTCCAAGTATTCCGAGGTTCCAATGAATTTCTGAACCCTTTCGACGTCGAGAAGCTGATGGATGTCGTAGTAATGTCTCAGGAAATTCGGTGGGACTTTCCCCGTGCCTTTGAACTGGCCGTATTTTCTGACGACCGCCTGGACTTTTTCGACAAACGTGTATTCGGGGTTATAGCAGGGGATGTCGAGAGCTCGGTTGTCCGCATATTGAAGTTTTTTGGAATCGGCGAATTGGACGACCCAAGAAGTGATTGGAACGGCGCGGTTCGGAGCCGTCTGATCAAAACCGACTTCCAGGAGAATTCCATCCTTAAGACCAGGAATCGAGCCGAAGCGGGTCTCGTAACTTAGCCTGAGGCCGGCATTTCTCAGCGTCTCGTCGTCATAGGTCGTGTCCCTCTCGACCGCCGTGATTCCCGGGATCTTGATCTTATCGCGCAGCTTGGCAAAAAACTGTCGTCTCGATTCAACGTGCTGGGGCTTTTCGTGATTTGGATTTGTATCGACTGGGAGTCCATCAAAAGGTTCGATGCGAATATCGATGTCTTCGGAAAAGCGATGAATGACCCCAAAGCCCTTGGACAGTGAAGTGCCGCCTTTGAGCTCAAACGTCAGACCCACCTGTTTAAGCCCAAAGAGGGCATGCATGATCCAGTAGTCCTTTTCCACGAGAGCGGGATCATTGATTCTCTCGCTGTCGGCAACGGTCTCAACAAGCGCTTTGAAATCGTTCCTCTCATGAAGAAAAGACTCAGTCGGCATGTTGCAGCATCTTCTGGAACTTCTTCTGCGTGGAGTACTTGCCGTAGAGAGAAACTGCCCGTGAAAGTTTTCTCGAGTCCATTTCTTTGGCTTTTTCGCGAACGCGAGAAAGGACGGCGTCCTGATCCTCAGCGAGCTGGTCTAGTTCATTGACGAGATCGACCAGCAGAAACTCGGGAGAGATCTGCCTTGGAATGTTAAATCGACGCTCAAAAGTGACCCTCCGATGGCCCAGGGAAAACGTTCCATGCCGTTTCTGATTGTAAACAACTCTTTTGTTGTAGAGCTGCGTTGTCCCGAGTCCCAACTGATTGTAGGCATTCAGTGAGGTGACGACAAAACGGTCTGTTTTCAAGAACGCCCTCACGAGCTCGTTCTCATCAGCGGGAGCTTCTCCAAACTCAAATTTTCGCGGACAGTAGTACAAACCAGTACGGAGCTTGCGGAGGGTCCCGTCAACAGTGAGTGCTTTGAGGTGTCGATCGACGCTCTGGGACCAAGGCAGAAGGTTCTCCCTGCGATACACCCGTCCAGGGCGAAGATGTCGTTTCAATTGGTCGACCGTTCTAGTCTGCGTCATCCCTGATCCTCCACGTTCCCTACGCTACGCCAAGTACGGGCATTGTGTCAATAATATTATTAATATTTCATGCAAACTATTATGTAACACAATAAATGTAAATATCTTACATTAGGTGATACCTATTGTTGTATTATCCTTATTTTTTGACAATTGGGGATTTTCTCTTGCCAATATTCGGGGGCGGTCGAGCGCCTGTCCCACTGGTAAACCGGCGGGCTGTACAAAGACAAGCCCCGTGGAACGGGGCAAAATGCGCCGGAAGCTAAAGCGCGTGGGGCCAGGTCAATTTTCAATGGTTCTCCTGCACAGATATCAAGACGAAATTCGGGTCATGCACACATTCGACATTGGTTTGATCCACAGATTTCGCGGATGACGCAGAATAAAACCAACTCAAAGTCCAACAAGAAGGATGGGAACCGAATGAAGAGGGTCCGGACAACCGGACAATTGAAGAGAGCACGCTTCAGATCGAATGAACCTTGCCCAGAACAACTCTGCAATCTTCAATCAGGGACGCAGGATAGGCTCTCGAGTGTTACGAGGTAGGAGGGAATTCATCATTCAATGCGATCTTGGAATTGTTGATGCAGAACGGATCAAGAGATGGATGGCTCAACGCGAACTGTGACTTCAAAATTTGAGCAACATCGCAATTTGTCCGGTTGTCCAGACCCGAAGCTGTTTTCTTCTGTGTGAGGCAAGCGTGAATAACGCTTGACAATACTAACGCAGTTCGTTAGTAATCATTCGTGATCGTGACGTTCAAGTGCTCCGACACAGAAGCCCTGTTCAACGGGAAGCGGATGGCCCGTTTTGTGAATATCCAGGTTGTGGCCTTGCGCAAGCTGGCGATGCTCAACCGGGCGGAAACGCTGGCCGATCTGCGTATTCCGCCCAACAACAAGCTGGAGCGATTGAAGAGCAATCGGCGTAGGCAATGGAGCATCCGCATCAACGATCAATGGCGCCTCTGTTTCCGCTTCGAGGGCGGCCATGCCTGTGACGTTGAGATCGTCGACTACCATTGAAGGAGAGTGACCATGCGGCGTGAGATCCCTTACCCTACTCCCGGCGAAATCTTGCTGGAGGAATTTTTGAAACCGATGGGGATTACGCAATACCGGCTCGCCAAGGAAATTGGAGTGTCGCAACGGCGCATTGGAGAAATCGTCGCGGGAAAGCGGGCTGTGACGGCCGATACCGGCTTACGCCTGTCTCGCTTTTTCGGCACCAGCGACAGTTTCTGGGTCGGTTTGCAAACCGATTACGATACAGCACAAGCCAAAGACGCCCTGTCTGATGTGTTGTCGCGCATTCATCGTTTCGAGCCTGCTCATGTTTAGCAATTGCCAGTTGTGCCGAGACGTTTACCTTGTCCGAACTGGAACGTAGATGCCCGGGTGTCAGTCGCGATATGATACGACGAGTTTTGCGAGATCTTCAGAAAGCGGGACGAGTCGAGTGCCTGGGACATGGTCCCGGAGCAGCTTGGTGGAGGAAAGAAGGGAATACCTTCAAAAGAGGGCAATAAAGAGGGTAAGGAAATACATGCGAGGGTCTATTTATTTTTCAATTGGCAGTCTCGCGGTCTGACGTTTCGCATTATCCATACGACCACGAAGCGGATAAAATCTGCCAATGAAAATAAAATAGACCCAGGTTTCCTCCTGACTTTTACTTATCATGGATGTCCCCAGGTTTCTCCATGGACTCAACTTCCGAGTTGGCCGACGATTCGCCCAGAACTGTTTCCGGGAGCCCCCGCTGCCGAGGCGGCATCTCGTGGGAATTGGAGTCAACCCCGGGGTGACTACGCGTACCCTGTTCGTACCTCGCAAAGTATTGCGCGTGCTGCATCATCTTTCGTAGAAATGGTTATGGCGAAAGAATCCCAAAGTACTTTCGATTCCAGTCCCAATCCGCCGCAGGCCCCTGAGAGAAGGCATCGAAAGGCAAAGCCTCCGGGCTTTCCAGTCCTTGTCCTACTGGTCATTGCTCTTGGCTTGCCTTCATACCTAACCGCTTCACAGCGACAGCCAATTTCGCTCTATGTGGACGCCAGCGACAGCGTGCGCAAGCTATTTCATTCCGAACTCGCCATCCCAGTCCATCCCGGTCCCCTTACTTTGGTCTATCCACGATGGGGCATTCCGACGTACGAGTTCCCCGCCGCACTGCTCAACAATATCGTTCGTCTGAAGATGAACGGTAACGGCCAGCCGCTTGAGTGGAAACGCGACCTCGTGGACAAGTTTTCCTTTCATGTCGTGGTTCCAGACCACGTGAAGATTCTGAATGTCACCATGGATGTCATCGCCCCGGCCAATCGCTCCGACCTCAATGCGGCGACCGCGCAACTGTTGGTACTGGACTGGTACACACTCGTTCTTTACCCCCAGGGAGCAGCGACGGATGGAACAGCCATCGCAGCGCGGCTTAGACTTCCTGCCGGATGGAAACATGCTTGTGCAATCGCGCCAGTCCGAACCGTGGATGGTGTCATTGAATTCCCGCAAACCTCACTCACCGTATTAGTGGATTCGCCGGTTCTCTCCGGAAGAAATTTCAAAACGGTAGAGCTGCGATTGCCTTCCGCGCCGCCGGTTTTCGTTGACATTGCCGCAGAAACACCCGAGGCCGCGGACCTTCCCTGGGAGTGGCAAGACAGGCTTCGCCGGATGATAGCGGAGACGGGTGCGCTGTTCGGCGGATATCCTTATCAGCAGTACCACTTTCTGCTCGCACTCAGCGATGACGTGGGCAACGACGGGCTCGAACACCGCGAATCCAGCGACCTTCGCATGAGCCTTCTTTCTTTTTCAAACGAGGCAAACCGTCTCGCGTACGGCTATTTGTTGCCCCACGAGTATGTCCATTCCTGGAACGGCAAGTACAGGATTCCGGCTGGCATCGTCAGGCGCAACTTCGAGGAACCACAAACCACCGAAATGTTGTGGGTTTATGAAGGGCTCACGCGATATTTGAATTGGGTCTTGGCGGCTCGATCGAGGATCCTGAGTCCGCAGGAAGCACGCGATTATGTCGCCTTGCTCGCTGCCCAAACGGCTCACCGCTCGGGGCGTGAATGGCGATCTCTGCAGGACACCGCCGTCTCGACGAACATGATGATCGAGTCCGCCGACCAGTGGCAGTCCTTGCGCCGCGGAGCGGATTACTACGACGAGTCGCTCTTCATCTGGCTGGAAGCGGACACGATCATCCGGCGCGCGACGCAGGGAAAGCGTTCGCTGGACGAGTTTTGCCGTGTTTTTTTTGGCTCGTCGAAGAATCCTCCTGACATCAGGCCCTATACGTTCGAGGAACTTGTTCAGGCCATGAATGGCGTCGCTCCCTACGATTGGAAAGCATTTTTTGAGAGACGGTTGAACGCCACCGGTGTGGACCGCGCCCCGCTCGACGGACTGCGTGCAAGCGGATGGAGCCTGGCATATCGGAACACCCCTGGCTCCGTTCAGGCGGCGAGAGACAAGATTCATCACACCGTCGAAGAGCGGTTTTCCCTGGGATTCCTCTTGCAAGAGGATGGCACGATTATTGATGTTGTCCGCGACTCCGCAGCGTGGAATGCCGGACTGGGGCCAGACATGAAAGTGCTGAGTGTAAACCGGCGTCCCTGGTCTCCGCAAGTATTGCGAGATGCCATCGCCGCGAATGGCACCTCGACGGCACCCGTAAATCTCTCTGTGCAAAACGGATCGCAGAGATTCCAAGGGGATGTGGACGATCACCGAGGAGCGAGGTATCCACAATTGGAGCGAAACACAGAGCAGGACCTTATGGGAGATATTCTCAAGTCCAGGAGCTCGCTCGCGCAAACCCCGTAATCATGCTTCGAACCGAAAGCCATTGGGGTCGGAAAGCCATTGGGGTCGCATCTTTGCAATCCTGCATTTCAGCGGAATGAATTGATATTGGCGGAGTTATCCCTCTGAGTACGATTTTCGGTGGCATCAGATGATGTTCACCGCAGGGACGCAGGGACGCGGAGGGTTTAGGTGTTGGGGAACAATTTTCGCAATTTTGTAGGCGGTTCCACTCAGCGGGAGGGCAGGGGCCTGGAGGACGGCCCTTGGGGCTTCACAGTTAGGGATTTCTAAACACTCCGCCGATGCCATCAATTAGGTTCATATTATTTTCCCCAGATAGTAACTTCGTTGCCGTCTGGATCATGAAAGTGCGCAAACTGGCCTTCCGTCGGATCCTTTTCGGTCGAATCGGGCAAGAGTCCTTTACTTTTCAGGGCCAACAAGCTCCGTTCGAAATTTTCAACGCGAAATACGACTGAGACACTCGCTGAACATTTCTTCGGAGCATCAGCTTTTTTAGGATGGATGGCAAAGAAAAACGGGCCAGCGGCGGTGTTGAGTTGGGCGTAATATCCCCCGTGGATTTCCTTGGTCTCGATTCCAAACCGCGAATACCAGTCGGCAAGAACTTTCGCATCCTGGCATGGATTGATCGCGATCGCGCCGACATACAGTATTTTCGCCGGAGGCGATTCGGCAAACGCCGACACCGAGAGAAAAATAAGCAGGATCACCAGATAGACTTTTCGAAGAGCCGTCGCTGAAATCATCATACATTTCATGTTAACTCCTCATCTCTGCCAGTTTCCGAACCGGTATGCAGAGTTCCAATTCAAAATGCGACCAATCCGTCGCGTTTTCTTTGTCTAAGCAAATCTCAAGTCCGGGCGCATGCTCGGGCTCGTAGTCACTATGGATCAGCCAACCCCGGAACAGGTAGTCCGTCGCCGTAGCGACCCTACGGATATCGCCGGAAACCCTGGTGGTGGCGTATCGCATGGCGGGCATTTTCAATTTCGACATTCCTTCCATGCACTCGAAGGGAAATGACGACGCAAAACAGACCTCATATCGATAAAGATGCTTTGGGGTCACGTGGGGATCGTCCACCGACATTCCGAAAAGAGTTCCTTGCGTAAAAATATCCTGGGATTTGGCCCACTCGATCATCGTCTTGAAGGCGGCAATGACCCTGTCCATTTCGAAGGCATTCGTCACCCGAATATAGGCGACTTGCCTTTCGGGAAGGTCGATCAATTTCACTGGAAAGGCAGCTTTCTTTTCTTCCGCACTCATGGGGAGATAATATTCCTGTCCCGAGAAGAGTTCTTTGCAAATCTTGCTTTTTTTGATCTCGCCGCTTTTTCGAAACTGACTGGGCGAAGTGTCGTAGCCGGCTCGGAAGGCACGTGAAAACGTGGCCGATGATGAAAAACCGCACTCTAAGGCGATATCGGTAAAACTTTGGTCGGAATAACGAAGAAGACGAGCAGCCTTTTCAAGACGAAGCCGGTTCGTAAAATTATTCAGGGTTTCGCCCGAAACCGCACCAAAGATCCGATGGAAATGAAATTCCGAGAAGCAGGCCACTTTAGCCAGTTCCTCCAGTTTCACCTGGCGATCCAGATTCCCGCGAAGATAGTCGATGACCCGATTAATTCTTCGGGCATATTCGCTGTTGGCCTGGGTCTTTGCGCTTGGCACGGATTTTATTGACATTGTGTCGTAGAGATACCCCCATCAAGGGAGCGGATTACCTACCGCGCTCTGGTCGATTTCTTGACGGGTCAAGGGCCTCCAGAAAACGGCAAATTTTAAATCGGCTCGACACGACCGGCAAGACCGACGCCCGTCAAGCGCCCTGGCGTTTCTAACCATACAATTTTCGGGTCTAAATTTTCAATTGTCCTCCTGCACGGGTATCAAAATTGAAAATTTAGATCTGCTCACCCGCCCCACGCAATTATGGCAGCCAAAAACTCCTTGAGAATTTGGATCGGCTCGGTGGGTTCGTTTGTAGATCAGTGTATTCATGAATGGTGTCACTCAAGCCCTGGTCCCAGGACTGCCCGGCAAAAGGTGATGTGATTTGCCTGATTATAACACGAGTGCCGCGAGGGAATGGCGGCAGGGCTCTATGGCAGGGGGGACGGCGGGTGTCCCTCGTGCCATTGGAGGAGCAGGTCTATATATTGTGTGTAACGAAACCCCCTATCTGAGGGGGTTTTGTGCATCTAAATATTGACATGAAACGGCTAGACTGATATTCTCTGTAACAAAACCCCCTAATCGGGGGGGGGGTTGTGAGGTAAAATATCATGGATTACAGCGTCCGGACCTTGTCACCGCAGGAGAGCCGGGTCGTGCTTGCGCTCGCCGAACAGAAACGGCGGGAGGTGGGCCGCCCGGAGATTATCAAACTGCTGGGCGTCAGCGCCAAGGCGGCGGACAACGTGATTGAATCCCTGCGCCGGAAAGGCTGGCTCGAACGGGCGAGCTGGGGAGAATACCTCGTCATCCCCCCCGACGAGGGACCCGATGCGCTGGGCGAAACCAATCTGCTCGCGCTCGCGAGCCGTATCACCGATCCCTACTATATCGGGTACGGCAGCGCGGCCGCGCACTACGGGCTAACGACACAGCACCGCCGGGTGATCTTCGTGGTCACGCCGGTGCGGGTGCGGGAGCGGCAGGTGGGGGAGGGACGGGTGCGGGTCGTCAATCCCAGGCCCGGCAAGTTTTTCGGGTTCGTTACTGTCGATGTATTCGGTTTCAAAATCATGATGTCCGACCGGGAAAAGACGGCCATCGACTGCATCGACCGCCCGGCGCTTGCTGGCGGCGTAGCGGAAGCCGCCTTGATTCTGGCGGCGGCGAGCCGCCGTTTGGAGTGGCCGAAGGCGGCGGAGTATCTCGAACGGATCGATTCGACCGCGCTGGTCCGGAGGTTCGGCTGGGTGATGGATCACGTCAAGGCGGAGATGCCCGCCGATGTCCGCGGACGGCTGCTCGGGCTTGCCGCACGCGGTCCCCGGACATGGATGGGGCCCAACCCCAAGAGCAAGGTGCGAGGGGCCATCGGCCATGACAAGACGTGGCGTCTGTTCGTCAACGTACCGCGCGAAGACCTGAACGAGAGCGCCGGGCTCGGCCTGCTAAAAGCGTTGAAGAAGGACGGGTAGGGATGCTCACACTGCCCCAGGTGCGGCGCTACTCCACGCAATCCGGCCTTCGCGACATGATGATTGCCGAGAAGGAAGTCGTGCTGACCTTTCTGCTCCAGCTTCTCTCGGAGCGAGGAATTCTGGACCGGCTGGCCTTCAAGGGCGGAACCTGCCTGCGGAAAATGTTTATCGGAAGCCAGGGGCGGTTTTCGACCGATCTGGATTTCACGGCTCTTGAGGAGGACGATCACGAGGATGTCATCCTTGCGATGATGGAGGCGTTCGAACAGGAATTTCACGGGATCATGTTCCAGATTCCCGAAAACAGCTACTACGAAACACAGGACGGTCTGTCGTGGGGCGTGAATCCGACCTATTCGCATGGATGGAACGGTGCCGGTGACAGCGAAATAAAACTGCAAATCAGCCGCCGCGAGACACCGACGCTGCCGCCGGAGCGCAAACCTCAATGCGACCAGAGTTATTTCGGGCTGTTGCCGTTCGCTCCTGCTGAAATCACATGCCTTGCACTGCCCGAAATTCTCGCCGAAAAAATTCGCGCCTGCTATCAGCGGAACAAGGCACGTGACATTTACGATCTCGGGATATACGCGAGACGGCCGCTTGATCAGGCGCTCATCCGTCACCTTGTCGTGCTAAAGCTCTGGCAGGCGGGCGACACATTTGATCCCGCGCGCCTGATGAGGAAATTCGAGGAGGGCAGGGACTTCGACTGGGATGACCTGCGCGACCTTGTGCGTCGCACCGAAGAGATTGACCGTGAGAAAATCTGCGGTGCTTGCGTTAGAGGTTTTGGATTTCTCGCAGAGCTGACACCGGAAGAACGGACGCTGGCCAATGACCCTCATCACCGTGAGCAGGCCTTGGCGGAAAGACTGCGCGGGGGTTTGTGAGAGGATATCAGCGGAAAGATGAAAATCTCGGAAAGAACCATCAAGCGGTTGGTGCAACAGGTATCTGGGGTCCGGACAACCGGACAATTGAAGAGAGCACGCTTCAGATCGAATAAACCTTGCCCGTAACAACTCTGCAATCTTCAATCAGGGGCGCAGGATAGGCTCTCGAGTGTTTCGAGGTAGGAGGGAAATTCATCATTCAATGCTCTCTTGGAATTGTTGGTGCAGAACGGATCAAGAGATGGATGGCTCAAGGCGACAATGTGACCTCAAAATTCAAGCAACATCGCAATTGTCCGCTTGTCAAGATGTGACCCGAAACTGTGTTTCGAAGGCGACACCTCCGGCTGCATGAGATAATAAGGCATCCTAAGTGAGGGTCTCTGAGGTATTGCATCACGATACATCAAATCACCATCGCCTTGGCAGCGGTTAGGTTTCTGGGGTCGGGTCCGGGTTTTTGTACCCCCTGCCCCGCCGATGGGCGAGATCATTCTCTATCAGACCGAGGAATCAAGCCCAGTGAACCGGGCTAAGACTTTTGTTTTATTCGGGGGGGGTAGAGCGGCTGCCCCGCCGGTAAACCAGCGGGCTGTACAAAGCCAGGCCCCGTGGAACGGGGCAAAATGGGCCGGAGGCTCAATTTCCAATTCTGGTGCTTTGGACAATCGAAAATACTCTACGGCCCCTGGCGGGGCTTTTTTCATCTTTTATTCCTTGTACCCACGGTTCTCGCCGTGGGCTTTCAGCTTTGAATCCGGGGCGCCTCGCGGCGAGGGGTTCAAGAAGCCGAATTCTCGGGGATTGCGGGAGATGCTGATGGTGGCCAAAACGGCCGGTACGTAATTGGCCGTTTCCCGGGGCAGCAATCCCAACCTCCTTAATGTCCAAAAATCCCTGATCCCCGTGCGGGCCATTGCAGACCGGATACGGTTTTCTCCGGCATTGTAAGCTGCCAAGGCGAGATACCAGTCGCCAAATGATCCGTAGAGGTCCTTCAGATATTCCGCTGCCGCCATCGTTGATTTGATGGGATCGATCCGTTCATCGGTGCCTGGAGTCTGGACCAAACCGTACCGAGCGGCCGTTGTAGGAATAAATTGCCAGATCCCGCGGGCCTGCCTGGGGGAAAGTGCCCATCGATTGAACCCACTCTCAGTGATCCCGAGATAAACCAGTTCAGAAGGGAGATTTCTTTCCCGCAGGATCGACTCGAGGGCCGGCTGGTAAGCACCCATTCGCTTCCAGCCCAGCTCCAGGGTGGAACGTCCCTTGCCCTGGTAGTAAGCAAGGTATTGCCTTATGGCACGTTGGGAATCGTCCTGGAGAATAGAGTCGGACATCAGGCCACCTGCTGCAGGCCGCCCGGGGGAGAGAGAGGAGATGATTCGGTCGAGATCCGTTGAGACCGATCGAAGCAAGGGGGCGGTCATGGCTGAGGGGGGAGTACTCTCGAGCAACAACCGCGCCTCTTGATACGAGGCCATGGCCTCCCTGCGCTCCCCTCGGGAGATTTCCGATTGTGCCCGCTCCAGCAGCGGTGCCGCCTTCTGGAGGGCCCCCGCCGCAGAGGCCGCTCGATTGATATGGTTCTGAACGTCTGAGAGGGCTTCACCCATCGGCATGCGCTTCGATGTTGTACCCCCAGCCTGAGCCAGCATGAGGGTCGAAAAAATCACCAGGCACACGACGACTTCTGGCACCCTACAGATCAACTTTCTCCCTACCTCGTTCGCGGTATCCATCAAGGAGCACGCTTTTCGTTCACTCAATATTTGGCACCTCGCCTACTTTTGTACTGTTACACTACCCAGCCATAAAACTGGCAACTAAGAACCGGCAACTGACAACTGACAACTGAGAACTGAGAACTGAGAACTGAGAACCGGCAACTGACAACTGAGAACTGGCAACTGAAAACTGCTCGCCCTCACTTCCCACTCACCCCCGGTCTCCACTGGGGAAGCTGATTGATTTTTCCCCAGGCAAACCGGTATGCGGCCTCCTCGAGAGGGGACTTCAAGCGAAACCGGAATTCTTTGGTATCGCCGTACTGCAGCGGCCCGTGTTCAAAGCTGCCCAATCGCAGATCAAAGCGCCCTGACGAAGCGATGCTTTGAAGATCACTGTAGCGCCAGGTTCGCGATTCACCCGGCGTGTCGCTGCGGAAGGAGATCCCGCTCTCCGTGAAAATGAGTCTTCCCTGGCATCCACTGACACGATGCAGGTGTTTGACCGCGACTTCGAATCTCCCCGTGAGGTTCTCGACGGGGAAACGATTGGTGACCGGTCTTTCGAACTTCGATTCGACGAGTTGAACCACGCCTGCAGGGATCGTGTCTCCAGGCAGTTCGAATTTAAATATCTTGTCCCCTCCCAGGCGTTGGCGAGAGTCCTCATAAGTGATGATATTCAGTTTGTGTTCGCTGATGAACTGGACTTCCTGAATGTCAGTGAAGGTCCACTGGCGCTGGTCGCGAGCATGAAGGGTCTGATAGCGGATCCCATGGTCATCAATGGTGAGTTCTCCCGTACAGCCCCCTCTAAGGTGGGAATGTTTCACTTTGAGGACATGTGTTTCCGCCAATGAAATCGAGTTGAAGGTGACAAGACAAAGAGCCATCGAGGGGACGGTCGAAACGAGGAGCCTCAGCATCCTGTTCACTCCTAAGACCTCAAAATATCCAGAACGCATAATTCATTCTCCCGCGATCAATGATGGGAACCGGTAGAGGGCTGAGCCAGCCGGATCGCTTCCGCATAATCCACGACGGTTCCGCCATTCTCATGCTGGAACTGAACGGCTTCCTCCCGGGTTTCAAAGGGAATCAGGCTGGGGATACAACGGTCCCACACCAGTTGCATGGGTCGGCGGTCGGTCCAGTCCCTTTTTTCGGGCATCATGCAATGGTCCACGCTGGAATCCCAGACGTACACCGCCTTCTGGGAAGCGATGGCCTTGCGGGTATAGAATTCCGTCGCGGTCGCGGAGATCAGCTCGGACTTGTGCTGCGCCGCCTCCAGGAGTCCGCACTTGGCGCAGCACAGGCTGACCTTCTTTCCATTCTTAAACGTCAGGGTGAATGTCCACCCTTCATGCATTTCTCTATCACACGCAGGGCAAACGGAGGCGGAGGTCTTCCGTTTTTCGAGGAAGAAAACGGACGAAGCCACGGCAATGATTAGAATCATTACCGCAATTGGAATAATTTTTCTCGTCGTCATAACCACTCCCTACACCCTCTGGCGGTTTATTCCGCCGACGAATCGTTGTTACAAAGTCAACCGGCGCAGCCGCAGCGCGTTACTGATGACCGAAACCGAGCTGAAGGTCATGGCGGCGCTGGCCAGCATGGGGCTGAGCAGGAGGCCGAACACCGGGTAAAGAATCCCTGCCGCCACAGGGACGCCAATCGAGTTATAAATGAATGCGAAAAAAAGGTTCTGTCGGATATTGCGCATGGTGGCACGGCTCAACCGCCGCGCCCTGGCGATGCCGCGCAGGTCCCCTTTCACGAGGGTAATTCCTGCGCTCTCCATCGCCACGTCGGTGCCTGTTCCCATGGCGATTCCGACTTGAGCCTGGGCCAGCGCGGGGGCGTCATTGATTCCATCGCCCGCCATCGCAACAATTCTTCCTTCCCTTTGAAGGCGCTTCACCACTTCGCCCTTCTGTTCGGGGAGGACTTCGGCCTCCATGCGGTCAATCCCCAGTTGTCGAGCGACGGCCTCGGCGGTCGTGCGGCTGTCGCCAGTCAGCATGACGATCCGGACCCCTTCTTCATGCAGCATTTGAATCGCTTCCGGTGTGGACTTCTTGATGGGATCGGCCACGCCCAGCATCCCGGCAGGGTGGCCATCGATCGCGACAAACAGGACTGTCTGTCCCTCCCGCCGCAGCGCTTCGGCCTGTTCCGCCAAAGAGCTGGATGGAATATTCGATTCCTCGAAGAGTTTAAGAGTGCCAAGCACCACTTCATGCGCCATCACCCGCCCCTTCACGCCTTTTCCGGTCACCGAGGTAAAGTCACTCACATCGGAGAGATCCAGCTGTTTCTCCTGGGCAGAGGCCACGATGGCTGCAGCCAGCGGATGCTCGCTTCCCCGTTCGAGGCTTGCCGCCAGCCGGAGCAACTCGGTTTCCCCCCAGGGCGGCAGGGCCAGGAGAGAGAGGAGCCGGGGCCTTCCTTCAGTGAGGGTGCCAGTCTTATCGACCACCAGGGTGTCGACCTTCTCAAGCACTTCGAGGGCTTCTGCGTTTCTGATCAGGACCCCAGCCATGGCGCCGCGTCCCGTCCCCACCATAATGGACATGGGGGTAGCCAGTCCCAGCGCACAGGGACAAGCGATAATCAACACGGCCACGGCGTTGACCAGCGCGTAAGCCATGCGGGGTTCCGGTCCCAATCTGCTCCAGATAATGAATGTGGCCACCGCGATCAAGACAACGGCGGGGACAAAATACGAGGATACGACATCGGCCAGACGCTGAATGGGGGCGCGGCTTCGCTGGGCTTCACTCACCATGCGCACGATTTGCGCCAGCAGCGTTTCACTGCCCACGCGTTCCGCTCGCATGATCAGGGTCCCTGTCCCGTTGACCGTTCCGCCCGTGACACGACTTCCCAGGATTTTTTCCACAGGAATGGACTCCCCTGTCACCATGGATTCGTCGAGGGAGCTCGAGCCTTCGAGAATAATGCCATCCACCGGCACCCTTTCCCCCGGCCGGATCCTCAGCCGGTCACCCGGCTTGACCTGATCTAAGGGGAGATCGCGCTCAGAACCATCTTCAGCAAGAAAGCGCGCGGTTTTCGGTGCGAGGCCCAGGAGCGCCTTGATGGCACTGCTGGTCTTACTGCGGGCCTTCAGTTCTAGCACCTGTCCCAGCAAGACCAGCGTGGTGATAGCCGCCGCCGCTTCAAAGTAAACCGCCACCTCGCCTGCGTGACCTCGAAAGGAAGCAGGAAAGATTCCGGGCGCCAGGGTCGCCACAACACTGTAAACATAAGCGGTGCCGGTACCCACGGAGATCAAAGTGAACATGTTCAGGCTGCGATTCACAACAGAAGCCCAGCCGCGCTGGAAGAATGGCCACCCGCCCCACACAACGACGGGCGTGGCCAGCACCAGTTGGATCCAAATCGTCGCGCGCGACCCGAAGGCATGTTTCAAAGGTTGTCCCGGGATCATGTCCGACATCGCCAGAAGGAGCGTGGGAACGGTGAGCGCGAGGCTGATCCAGAACCTGCGCCTCATCGCCACAAGCTCCGGATTGATCTCCTCGCCCGCAGATACCGTTCGAGGTTCCAGGGCCATTCCACAAATCGGGCATGCACCCGGTCCTGTCCGAACAATTTCCGGATGCATGGGACACACATATTCCGTTTTGACCTTCGGCGCGGAAATCATCCGGGGCTCCAACGCCATGCCGCACTTGGGACAGGCGCCAGGGCCTTTCTGTCCTACCTCCGGATCCATGGGGCACGTGTACTCACTTTCAGCATCCAGGGGTTGTGCCAACACGACGCGGGGAGGGACACTCATGGAACGGTTTTCAACATGGGCCTTCAAAAACTTCAAAGGGTCGGTCCGGAATCGTTCGAGACACCGCGGGTTGCAGAAGAAGTACGTTTGCCCCTCGTACTCGTATGTCCCGGCCGAATTTTCGGGATCTACGTCCATTCCACAAACGGGGTCCTTCACGGTACGGCCGGTGGGTGCATTGTTCACGACATTAAACAGATTTTCTCTTTGGTTCACAATTCATCCTCTTGTCCAACAGGAGGCTGTAAAGCCATGCATATTGAACTGCGCTGATAGGATCGCCGAACTCAGCTGAATTATCGCTCATCTTCAATTTCTTTTCTCTTCTAAAAGCGCCGATGCCGGGCGAAATCCAATCCTGGCCGGCCCTGAAGCCAAGGACCAGACAACTCTCCTCTCACCAAAAGCGCGGCATCGGGCGCGAATGCAACAACTCCGGTACAAGACGAGCTGTTGCTCTCCCATCGCTCCACATTCCTCAGGGCGGGGTGCCAATCCGACTTCATGCAATTTGAAATAGTTAAGAGTTCGTCTTTCTTCATTGTTTGCTCTCAAGTTGTTTCGCTGTTTCCACACGGTTCATGAGCTCGTCAGCATAGGCTTCTCCCGATCTATGAAGTGGAGAAGAACGGGGCCGAGCAGGGTCGAGAGCAATGCGAAAGCGAGTACGGCAAAGTACGTGGGGCCGTCGATGAGCCATTTTGCGATGCCAAACCCCAAAAACATGATTGCGGTCTCTCCGGAGGCCACCGTCGCAGAAGCGATGAAATTTGCGTCGCTTGGAGAAGCGCCTCCCCACAGCGCGGCTGATCTCATGAGGCCGAATTTGATCAGAAGTGCAATGCCCACGACGACCAGAATTATCCCTACACCGGAAATTCTCCTCCCATGAGATTGCAGGAACATCGGCAGGAAGACAAAGCACACGAGGAGCGCATTGCTTAAAGGACGCCGCCTGTCGCTGAGTTCTGTTCCTGTCTTGGTTCGGTTAAAGAGAGCACCTGCCAGGTAAGCCCACACAAACGCTCCGAGCTGGCCAAGCGCAATCAAAGCAAAACCAAAGGCCAAAAACGCAAAAAGCAGGAAACGGATGGAAATCGGCCATTCCTTTGCCCGAACTGCTGTGCGACCGAGCAACTGGCTGCCTATCCAATACGCCGCAGAAAAGAAGAGCACCCACTTCAACAGCTCATAGCTTCCAACCACGATGTATGCGGATCGGGACGCTTGTCTGGCAGCGAGTTCTTGGAAGATCGAGAAGAAACAAACAACCAGGACCCAGAAAAAAATCATCGAAGCGGACGCGATTCTGGCGGACGCGATGGGCTTGGCGGCTGACTTCGAAAGATGGAATGACAGCTCGCCGACGATCCACCCGCTCGGGCCGAGGGTTGCCGCGGCCGTCAACACGGCCGGCCCGGCTTCTGCACTTGCCAGTCGCGTCAACAACAGAACCATCACCACTCCCCCCAACGCATTGAGGGCCACCGCCAAGAAGGAGATTCGCCATACCCGGGGAAGGTCTTCCGGATGGAATCGCGTTCCCGCAAGGAAAATTAATCCGGTTAATCCCACTCCGCGGAAGAATGTCAGGAGGGGATCGCCGGCTCCGTGGCCCCCCAGCCAGATACGCCATTCGTGCGGAATCAGCGCCACGGCCAGTGCGATCGCACACAAGCCGAAGCTCAGCCCGGCCGCCTGACTCATGCCTATCTTCAGAGCCGGGCGCCCGCTCACCAGCAAGGCGATGGTACCAACTGCGATGGCTGCTATGGGGACGAATGGCAAAATCGTGATCCTCCCTTAACTTGCGACCACCGGGGGTTCTGCGCCGGCGATGGAATTCTTTCTGACCTCGGAGTACCACTTCCAAATTTCGTATATCGCGGGATAAACCGCCAATTCCAGGATGAACGAGGTGAAGATTCCTCCAATCATCGGAGCGGCAATACGCTTCATGACGTCGGCGCCACTGCCGGTTGACCACATGATGGGGACGAGCCCCATGAACATCACGCCGACCGTCATGACCTTGGGCCGGAGGCGTTTCACCGCGCCATGCAGGATGGCCTCCTTCAGGTCTTCCTTGTTCCTCATCAGCCCTTTCGCTTGCGCTTCGTGGTAGGCGATCTCCAGGTACAGGAGCATGAACATGCCTGTCTCTGCGTCCACGCCCATCAGCGCAATGAGTCCGACCCACACCGCGATACTCATGTTGTATCCCAGGAAATACAGGAACCAGATCGCGCCGACGGCGGAGAAGGGAACCGCCACAAAAATGATCAGGGTTTTTGTCACCGACCGGGTGTTAAAGTAGAGCAGTAGGAAGATCAGGAGGATGGTGATGGGCACCACGACATAAAGGCGCTGTTTGGCGAGCTCCATGTATTCGAACTGTCCGCTCCAGATCAATTGATAACCGGGCGGAAGAGGCACTTCGGCACGGATCACCTTCTTGGCATCAGCGACGTAACCCCCGATGTCCCGCTTCGTGGTGTCGAGATCGACGTAAACATAGCCGGACAACCGTCCGTTTTCATCGCGAATCATTCCCGGACCGGTCACCATTTTGATGTCTGCGATCTGGGCGATAGGAATCTGAGTCCCGTTCGGCGCCACGACCAGGGTACGTCCCAGGAGATTTAAGTCACTGCGATAATCCCGCATATATCGGACGTTGACGGGATAACGCTCGCGGCCTTCAACCGTGGTCGTTACATTTTCCCCCCCGATGGCCGACATCACGACATCGTTGGCCTGATCAATGGTCATCCCGTAACGGGCCAGTTGATCCCGCTTGAGATCGAAATCCAGGAAGTAACCTCCTGCGGTACGCTCTGCGAAGACGCTTTTCGTACCTCCCACCTTTTGCAGAACCATCTCAATGTGCTCGCCGATCTCCTGCACCTTTGCCAAATCGGAGCCCATAATCTTTATGCCGATGGGCGTACGCACACCGGTCGTGAGCATGTCCACGCGGGCCTTGATGGGCATCGTCCACGCGTTGACGACGCCCGGAAATTGCATGGCTTCATTCAACCCCATGGGTCCATAGATGAGATCTTCCACCCGCTTATGGTCGGGCCAGGCTTTCCGAAGTATCTTTTGCAGCCAGGTCGGCGCCCAGGACGAATACCACTGCGGCACCTTCGGCCACTCTGATTCCGGCTTGAGCACAACGACGGTCTCCATCATTGAAAAGGGAGCCGGATCCGTAGCGGTCTCAGCCCGTCCCGATTTACCAAACACACGCTCCACTTCGGGAAAGCTCTTGAGCACCTTGTCCTGAACCTGGAGCACTTGCGCGCTTTGAGTGACCGACATGCCGGGCAAGGTCGTGGGCATGTAGAGGAGCACCCCTTCGTTCAACGGGGGCATGAACTCTGAGCCGAGTTTCTCGAACACCGGTATCGTCAAAACGACCGTGAGCACGGCTGCCACCACCACAAACCACTTGAACCTCAGCACAAATTCACAGACCGGATGGTAGAGTTTCATTAACGGCCGGCTGATGGGATGCGTCTCTTCACTGTGGATCTTGCCGACCAGCACCGCATTGACGATGCGGGCCAGGAACCGGGGCCTAAACTTGTAAGGATCCATGTGGGTGAACAGTAATCGAATCGCCGGGTCGAGCGTGATGGCAAGAAAAGCCGCGATGGCCATGGAGAAGTTCTTGGTGTAGGCCAGTGGTTTGAACAGCCGACCTTCCTGTCCTTGAAGCGTGAAGACGGGAATGAAGGCGACCGCGATAACCAACAGGGCAAAGAA
Organism: Terriglobia bacterium; assembly: GCA_020073085.1. Classification (NCBI taxonomy): domain Bacteria; kingdom Pseudomonadati; phylum Acidobacteriota; class Terriglobia; species Terriglobia bacterium. The sequence goes on from JAIQFV010000011.1 coordinate 24,110, forward strand.
ACTCGGTCCGCCGACTTCTTTGACGGCGCCGATGACGACGTCTTTGTAGCTGCCATGGCGGCCTTCCGCATCCCAGTGTTCCAGTTTCTTGTGGGTCTGCTCGACGACCACAATGGCCGCATCGACCATGGCGCCAATCGCGATCGCGATGCCCCCAAGACTCATAATGTTTGCGGTCAGTCCCATTCCATACATCGGTACAAACGAAATGATGATGGTGATCGGAATCGTGACGATGGGGACCAAGGCGGAGGGGATGTGCCAGAGAAAGATCATAATGACGATGCTGACGATCGTCAGTTCTTCAAACAGCGTTCCTCTGAGGGTTTCGATAGCGCGTTGAATCAGCTCCGCCCGATCATAGGTGGTCACGATCTCGACGCCCGGCGGCAGTGAAGGCTTCATCTCTTCGAGCTTGGCTCGCACCTTCTCGATGACCTTCAAGGCATTTTCGCCGTAGCGCATGATGACTACACCGCCGACGGTCTCTCCCTCGCCATCCAGTTCAGCGATGCCGCGCCGGATGTCAGGACCAAGTGTCACGGTCCCCAGATTTTTGATCAGGATGGGAGTTCCGCCTTGCTTGCTCGTCCCGACCACAATGTTTCCGACATCCGAGAGCTGCTTGATGTACCCCCGTCCCCGCACCATGTATTCACGACCGGAGAACTCGACCAGTCGGCCACCGACATCGTTGTTTCCTTGGCGCACCGCCTGCACCACGCGGTCGATGGGAATGTCATAAGCCAGCAGGGCGTTGGGGTCGATGTTGACCTGGTATTGCTTGACAAATCCGCCGATCGGAGCGACTTCCGCAACACCGGGAACCGCCTGCAGTGCGTAGCGCAGATACCAATCCTGGAAGCTTCGCAATTGCGCCAGGTTGTTCTTTCCGGTCTTGTCCACCAGCGCGTATTCGAACACCCAGCCGACCGCCGTCTCATCGCGCGCCAATTCCACGGTCACCCCCTGGGGCAGGCGAGGCAGGATGTTGCTCAAGTATTCGAGGGTGCGCGATCGCGCCCAGTAAATGTCGGTGCCGTCTTCGAAGATGATGTAGACGTAGGAATAGCCGAAGTCCGAAAAACCACGAATATCTTTGACCCTGGGAACCCCCAGCAACGCCGATATGATCGGGTAGGTGACTTGATCTTCCATGATGTCGGGGCTTCGGTCCCAGCGTGAGTAAATAATGACTTGTGTATCCGAAAGATCCGGGATGGCATCCAGCGTGATGTTCTTCATCGAATAAAGGCCTGCCAGGACGGCCATGCCGATCAGGAGGAACACGATGAATTTGTTGTGGGCGCAGGCTTCAATGACCTTGTTTATCATGACTTCAAACCTCGGGAATTAAGACCCCAGACCCAAGACGCAAGACCCAAAACGCAAGACCCAAAACGCGAAGATTGGGACAATTCAATTGAATAACAGTATACAAACATAAGCACGCCCCTCAGCTCAGAGCACCAATCGCTTCACAGGTAATCCGGACTCTTTATGGCTGTCGTCGACTCACTGTGGACGGCCCGCATTAATTCATTGAGTACTGATGCAGCCTCCTTGCGCCCCTCATCGATCTTGTTGTAGTCGGACACCGACAGGTAGCTCAACCTCTTTGATAGGTGAAAAAAGTATTCGGCCCCAGCAAGGGAGCCACGTGCCATGCTGAGGAAATGAAGATATTCTTTCTGAGTGGATCGATTTGCGCCTTCTGCAATATTTGCCGCCACGGAACTGGTGGCTCCGCGGAGTTGTGAAATCAGACCGTACATTTCGTCATGAGGAAATTGTGTGGTCATTGAATAGGTCATTACCGTGAGTTCATCGGCTAATTGCCAGGCCTTTATTTTTCTAAAATCTCTCGACATCGTCCGCCCCTATCCGACCTTTAGGTCCTGTGCCTAAGGTCTTTGGTCACGATTCATGGGTCTTGCGTCTTGTGACTTGTGTCTTGCGTCTGATTCCCCGGCATCCCCGCCATGGCTGCCACTGCCGATTTCAGCTGGCTTTCGGAATCAATCAGAAAATTGCCGGACGTGACGACCTTTTCCTGCGGCCTCAGTCCCCCGAGAACAATGTACCGATCGTCGACCTTGGCGCCCAATTGGACCTTGCGGGGCTCAAAATAACCGTTTCCCAGGGCGACAAAAACGGTCTGCTCAGCGCCTGAATCCAGGACTGCTTCTTGAGGCACGGAAAGCTGCCTGCCATAGTTTATTTGCAGCTCGACGCTGGCGTACATGTCGGGTTTCAGCTTGAAATCCCCGTTGGGCAGATCAATCCGCACCTTCGCGGTGCGGGTGGTGTTGTCGACTTCTGGATAAATGTAGGAGACTTTGCCGGCGAAGGTCTTTCCCGGGAAGTAAGTGAGATTGACTCTGGCCGTCTGTCCGAGTTTGACTTCAGGAAGCTCGTATTCATAAACGTCTGCGAGCACCCAAATGGTGGAAAGATCCGCGATCTCATAAACCTCCGTGTCGGGGTTGACTTGTTGTTGAGGGAAGGCATTCCGCTTGGTCACGAAGCCGTCATCAGGTGCGTAGAGGGTCAGATCCCGCGTTGGTTTTTGGGTTCTTTCGAGTTCTTCAATTTGTGCCTCACTGATGTCCCAGAGTTGTAGGCGCCGGCGAGAGGCGTTGTACAGGCTTTGCGCTCCCGTCGAAACATCCTTGAACTGGCTGTCGCCCAGATATTGTTTCGCTTTGAGACCGATCAGGAACTCTTCCTGGGTGGAGAGGAGATCGGGGGAGTACACGGTGAACAACGGCTGGCCTTTCTTCACCAGTTGTCCGGTGTAGTCCACGAAAACCTTGTCGATCCAGCCTGAGATTTTTGTGTGAACACGGATTATTTTTGTCTCGTCATAGGCCAGATGTCCGACCGCGCGAAGGGTCTTCTCCACGGGACCCGATAGAACCTCACCGAACTGTACGCCGATCAACTGTTGTTTGGTCGCTGAGATCTTAATGGCGCCCGGGGGCAGATTGTCCCCGACCGATTCTCCACCGCCGTCCGCATACACCGGAACCAAAGTCATACCGCAATCGGGGGCGGTGCCGGGCTTGTCGGACTTGTAAGCAGGATGCATCGGATCCATCCAGTAAAGAATCTTTCGTTCCCCCGGAGCCGTCGCACTGTATCCTTCAGCATAAACCGGGACGAGATCCATGCCGTCGGGCGCCTTTCCGGGCCGGTCGGATCTGTATGCCGGATTCATCGAATCCACCCAATAGAGAATTTTTCGTTCACCCGGCGCCTTGGAGACCGGCTGCTGTGGAGCCGAGCTTTTACTTACGCCAACAACGGAGAAGCCGCGGGAGTAAAGCCAGTAGCCGCCTGCCAGCACGACGACAGCGATCAGAATGAAAAGACCCTTTGATTTATTAAAGAACATGTCTGTCTCCTTGCTATGCTACTTTGAGAGGCTGGCGCCCAGGACTTCCTCGAGCCGGGCGACCGCTTTCTGATAATTGGTCAGGGAATCGTAGTAATTCAGTTCGTAATCGAGCACAGTCAGAAAATTGCTCAGCATGCTGAGAAAGTCGATATTCCCGACCTGGTAGCCGGAGAGCGATGAATCGAGCGCCAGGGTGGATTGAGGCACAATGGCTTTTGAGTACAAATCCATCAACCGTTCCGAGGCCTTCATGGCCAGGTATTGATCTTTCACCCTGAAAAACAGGTTCGCTCTAACAGCTTCTGCTTTCTTCTTCTCGCTCATCACTCCAGAGGCCGCTTCCTCCACGCCATACCGTTGTTTCTTCCAGAAATAAAGAGGAACCTTTGCGGTGAAATTGACCCCATACATTTCCGGCAATTGAGGCCGGTTGAAATAGGTGAACCCAACGCCGAAATCCGGGTAGTACTCCTTCTTGGCGAGGTTCAAAGCCAGCTGGCTCTTGTCGATTTCCCGTTCCTGAGATTTCAAATCGGGCGCATGGGCCTCCGCGATGCCTTCGAGTTCGCTAAGGGAGTAGGAGACTTCAGTTTTTGTGACCTCGGCAGGAATACCCAGGGGTCCGTCAGGAGGGCGATTGAGAAGGCTGCAGAGCATCGATTGAGCCACACCCCTGCGTTGTTCCAGAAGCGTCAATCGCTCCAGGAGTCTGGAGATTTCCACCTGGGCCCGGATGACATCCTGTTGCATCCCTTTGCCGACGGAATAGCGTGCCTCAGCGATCTTGGCGAGCTTTTCGAGAAGGTCTTTGTCTTTCTCTACCGTCTGGATGGATTTCTCGATGAACGCCAGCTCGTAATAGGTCTGCTTGAGATTGGAAATGACCGCATGTTTCGACCGCTCATAGCTCCATCGTTCGGCATCAGCCTCGGTGTCCGCGATCCGGCCCCGCAGCGCCAGTTTTCCCGGGAAAGGAATTTCCTGTGAAAGGCTCAGCACCCGGGCGCTGGATGGGTCGCCCGTCTGAATAGAGAAAGGCGGCACAATATTGCCCATCCATCCGCCCGAAATCACAGGGTCGGGCAGCGTCCGTTGTTGGGGCGAGATTGCCCGTTTCGCGTCCACCATTCGCTCCGCGGCCTGGATCTCCGGGTTGTTGGTGAGAGCTTCTGCAATGAGATCCTCGAGAAGGAGGATGGGCTCCGGCGTTGGCGGGAGGCCTCCTTGGGGGACGTCCTGTCGTGGGGATGCGTTCGAAGAGGTGACACTCGCGCTCTTCCGGACCGATGGAGTGAGATCCGGGAGACGCGGCGTCAGAAGGTTCCTTGATACGGGTAGATCCCCATGGCCCGGCGGTTGGGCGGTCAGGGTCCGAGTACTCAAACTCGATGTCAAAAGAGTCAGAGTGAGGATGATCCAATGGATTTGTTTTGACATTGTTCTGAACTCCATACGGCAATCTCGGGATTTCTTTTTCAGCGAGAAACCTGCGAAAGAATAAATCATCCCAGGGCTCTATCTTGTGGCGTTCCCAATCCCCTCCCTGAACGCCCGGCAGAAGAACATTTCACTTTTCATCCTCGGCGCGGGTCACGGATTTGATAGCGATGGCGTGATAGCCGTATTTGTTCATCGCAACGCCCTTCACGGTGACGCGCTCGCCGGCAAAGGGAAGAAGCTTCTCGTTGGGGTTTTTCCCATGTTCAGGCGAGATCGGAATATAGAGAATGTTCGTTTTCTCGTCGAGGACGGTCAGGGTGGTGCCACCCTTGGCGCACATTTCGGCACAGGCCTTGTGCTCCGCGCCCCGTGCCCCGTGGATCAGGAAGCAACCCGGTTCGATGACTTCACCGGTGATCGTCATCTCCCCGGCGGTCTTTTTGGTCTCAGCGTGCAGTTTCGGATCGTGGGCCGCGGCCGGTGTGTTCATAAACAAGCTCAGAACCATGGCCGTCAGGATGAGCAGGGCAGGTTTCTTTGAAATAGAATCTAATCGCATTGGAGCTCCTCGTCGTTTGGTTTGATCGTCGTTCCTTCCCAAAGAATTCCTTTGACACCGGAGGGGAAGGAGCGAATAGAGAATACTCAAAGCCTGAGGGGTGATTCAGATCGCGAAACACACGACGGCTTTAAGGAAAAATTAGACGGGGGCTAAATCAGATGCGGAAAATGGAGAGTTTTTCGGGGCTATCGTAGAGACATTGCGAGGAATGCCAAGAAACGATCTCAGCAGGGTGTGGAATGACCGGAGAGGGTTTGAGATTCTCGGTTCGATTGGGAACGGTCCTGAGATCTGACAAGTCCGAACCCACATTGGGAGCCACGGTGAACTGGCTTGCGGGCTCAGGGGCGGAAATCATGCAACAGTCCGTGCCCGTCGCCGGCGCCGTCGGCATTGAAGGATCCTGACTGGACGGGCAGCAAGGCATGGAGGTCTGCAGGTCGCAAAGGACCTGGCCAAACAAAACCTGCGTCCCCAGTATCAATGTGAAGGCTGAAATCAGGATTCGGACGGACAATCTATTCATCACTAACGCACCCACGCGTTCAAAAGCGGGCCAAGCTATATCACTTCGACCGGTTGAGCGCAAGTCAATTCTTGCAAAATCATCGGCCCCTCATCCGCAGAAGGTTCGAGATGTGCAGGCTATGTTAAGGCAACGGGAGGGGGTTGAATGAGATTCTCCAGCGCGGTCTTTCGACGGAAGAAGGCCGCAAGGAGGCAGGGGAGATGTTCCGGATCAATCGGGGAAATGGTTCAAAGGAGACCTCCCTCGACCAATCGGATAAGACCGCTGGAGAGCCCGGGTGACATAATTCTTTGCATTGGAGGTAGCAATTTTTAATGAGCATCCCCGGGCAAGGAATGAAGCCAGGGCAGAGGAGAAGGTACATCCGGTTCCGTGGGAATGCGGAGGACCGACCCGATCAGCAGTAAAGATCTCAAACGCCTCGCCGTCAAATAGAACGTCGGTCGGCTGGATCAAATGGCCGCCGGTGATGACGACCGCCTTACTTCCTAGGGCGACGATCTGTTCTGCCGCCTTCTTCATCTCTTCAACATTTCGCACCTTCAGACCTGTGAGAATCTCGGCCTCGTCGATGTTCGGGGTGAGACAATCAGCTAACGGCAATATTGCAGACCTGAATGCATCAATGGCTCCGTCTGCAAGAAGCGCAGCGCCTGAGGAGGAACACATGACAGGATCGATCACAAAGTGGGGAAGCCGGGTCGAATGAAAATACCTTTCTAATGCTTCTACGTTTCCCTTTGTTGCCAACATTCCGATCTTGATGGCGGCAGGTCGAATGTCCTCCATCAGGCATTCAATCTGCTGAATCAAGATCAGGGGCTCAACGGGGATGACCCGGTTGACTCCTACAGTGTTTTGAATCGTAATCGCCGTAATAGAGGCAATACCATAGCAGCCACATGCAGCGATGGCCTTCAAATCGGCTGTGATTCCCGCACCGCAGCTCGGGTCAAACCCTGCGACCGTAAGCACTACAGGTCTTTTTGTTTCAATAGATTGAGACATTCTCCGTGGCTTTAAGACGTGATGTAATCCTGGGAACGACCATGGCCATCATACTCGGCCCGCAAGCCACGTCAAGGGGGAGAGAGGGTTTACTGGCCCTGGAGGTGTGAGGATCGTCGCTTCAGACCCGCACCATGGACCGTGCAGACCATCAATGCGGCCGACGGTTCGCTGGAAGTTGTTCAGGCCAATGACTCTTCTGGACTATTTAGGGCCCAAAAGGGAGGGATACAAAAATTTACGTTGAATGTAACTTTTCGTACTTGCATTTGGATTTCTTTTGGTATAATAACATCAATACATAACATAAAGCCTCCTTTGGATACTCAGCGTATAGGGCAACCGAGTTGGGTATCCTTTTTGTTTTTGAGCCAACGGAAGCCCGTGTTCCCTCGCCAATTTTTATGAGCAATATTGAACAGTAGGGTGGGCGGATCTGCATTTTCGTTTTCACCATTCCCATCGATACTCTCACGCGACCTGTCCTCGCTCCAGTTTCATAACGTCTGCAATGTACCTTCGGCTGTCGAATTTTCGTGAAGACCTTTCATAGGACATGTACAGGATCTTTCCATAGACAGGTCGCTCGGGTCCCCCGGCGCGGTCATGTTTTCCTCCGATTGCCCAGGCAATGCCGGTATAGCCGTTGGGATCTCGATCATCGAGTTCAGAGCGGTCATTCATTCAAACGGCCAGTTCGAAGGCTGTTCCGGGGTCTCATGGTTCGGGCTGCGTACTGCCTTCATCCTTCGCGTTGGAAGTCAACAAATCCTCGGCAGCTGCTCTCCGCTCAACATGTCAATAATGCGAATCGCGCCAATCTTGCTTTGCATGGTGACCAGGCCCGGATGGGAACGCTCGCTCACCCCAGCCACCTTGCCGATGGCGCAGGCTCCGGTGCCGAGAGGATGGGCGCGAAGAAGGGCCAGCGCTCGGTCGGCATCCGCGGGCGCAATGAAGGCAACGAATCTTCCTTCATTGGCGACATAGAGGGGATCGAAGCCGAGGATCTCGCAGGCCCCCTGCACGTCTTCGCGGACGGGGATGGCATTCTCTTCGATCTGGATGTCGAGACGGGCGGCCTCTGAGATTTCTACCAGGGCGGTGGCAAGACCGCCGCGCGTCAAATCCCGCAGGCAGCGCACCTCGATTCCGGCCTCAAGAAGCGCTAGAATCAGGCTGGCGAGCGGAGCACAATCGCTTTCGATCGTCGACTCAAATTCGAGTCCTTCCCGGACCGCCATGATCGCAATCCCATGTCGACCGATGTCCCCGCTGAGGAGAAGCACATCTCCGGGCTGAACACTGGCCGGGTTGATCCCCAGTTCGTGTTCAACTATTCCGATCCCGGCTGTGTTGATAAAAATGCCATCGCCTTTGCCTCGATCGACCACCTTCGTGTCCCCCGTTACCACTTGAACCCCGGCGGCATCGGCTGCTTGGCGCATTGACTGGACGACCCGCCAGAGTGTCTCCATGGGGAGCCCCTCTTCAAGGATGAACCCCGCACTGAGATACAACGGACGGGCGCCACACATGGCAAGATCATTGACGGTGCCATTGACGGCGAGCGTCGCAATGTCGCCGCCGGGAAAGAAAAGGGGATGCACGACGTAAGAATCGGTCGTAAAGGCCAGGCGCAAAGGTCTCTGTTCGTTCTTGCCCAACAAGTTGATGACAGCCCCATCATGGCGCGTTTCCAGAAGGGGATTCGCGAAGGCGGCGACAAACATTTTTTCGATCAGTTGGTGCATCAATTTTCCGCCGCCCCCATGCGCCAGAAGCACCGTGGGGTAGTCGGAAAGGGGGATGGGACAGGAGAGTGCGAAGGAATGATCGTCAGAGTTCATATCTTGTGATCCAGAAGCCAGAGGCCGGAGGCCAGAAGCCAGAGGCCGGAAGCCAGAGGCCGGAGGCCGGAAGATGGAAGCCAGAGGCCAAAAAAGGAGAACCAATCTGAAATGAGTTCTTATTCATGTGGCCCTTCCTCAAAAGACTTCCAGTGCTCATAAAGTCGATTCAGTTTTTTGCTTAAGTCTTCGAGCTGATCCTTCATTGACGTATGGTCTTCCTGGCTGATGTACCTGCATTCATAAGCAAAATCAATCCAGAGCTTGGTCTCGTCACAGGATCCGATCGCATCGAGAAGATGACGCTTAAAAACGCTTTCATAATGTCTCTTTGCCCAACCTTCCACAATGTTCGCGGTTACGGAACGTGAAGACCTGCGAACCTGATCGGTCAGCGAGTAGAGTTCTTCCTTTGGAAATTGTTTAGTTGCCTTGAAAACGCGCATTGCGATCGCATAGGAAAGCTCATAGACTTTGAGATCTTTATATGACCTTATCACCCCTTCCACTCTTTCCCACCCTGGTGAGAATTCTAACTTGGTTTGTGATTTCTGGCTTCTGGTTTCCGGCTTCTGACTTCTATCTTCTGGCTTCCGGTTTCTGGCTTCTGGTCTCCGGCTTCCGGCTTCTGGTTTCCGGCTTCTGGTTTCTGGTCTCCGGCCTCTGGCTTCCGGCTTCCGGCTTCCGGCTTCGTTCTCAGTCCCTGCACGACAGCCGGCGATATCGATAATACGCCGCGCAGGCGCCCTCTGAAGAGACCATGGGGGCTCCCAGGGGGCGTTCCGGCGTGCAATGGGCCCCAAAGGCCAGGCATTCGTGAGGTTTTCTGATGCCCTGCAAAACGAGACCGGCAATACATTCAGAAGATTCTTCCGTCGTGTGCTGGGCGACCCCAAAGCGAAGCTCGGCGTCATACTCGGCGTATTTTTCCTGGAGGCCCAGGCCGCTCTGGGGGATTTCACCGACGCCGCGCCACTTGCGAGGGATGACCCGAAACACCTCGTGAATAATTTGTTGCGCCGCCTGATTGCCCGCGCGGCGAACCGACCGCGCATACTGGTTTTCCACTGAGGCCCGCCCCTCCTCCAGCTGCTTCACGCAGAGATAAATCCCCTGCAGAATATCCACAGGCTCAAAGCCCGTCACCACGATCGGGACATGGTACTTCTCGGCAATGGGTTCGTATTCGGTATACCCCATCACCGTACAGACATGTCCGGCCGCCAGAAACCCCTGCACGCGATTTTCCGGAGAAGACAGGATGGCCTCCATCGCCGGTGGAACCAGGACGTGTGAAACAAGGAGTGAGAAGTTCGAGAGGCCCTGCTGGGACGCCTGGAAGACGGCCATGGCATTCGCAGGGGCTGTGGTTTCGAACCCTACCGCAAAGAATACGACCTGCCTTGTGGGATTCCTGCGGGCAATCTGGACAGCATCCAGCGGCGAGTAGACGATTCGGACATCGCCTCCGTGGGCTTTGACGGAGAGAAGATCCATGGGAGTTTCGTGGCCCTCCCCCACATGGGCCGGAACTCGCAACATGTCTCCGAAAGAGCAAAAGATCACTTCCGGCCGGGAGGCGATCTCGATTGCTTTTTCGATGAGCTCGATCGGGGTGACACAGACCGGGCATCCGGGTCCATGCACGAGCGTGATTTCTTTCGGGAGCAATTCATCCACGCCGAATTTCACGATGGAATGGGTCTGCCCCCCGCAGACCTCCATCAATGTCCATGGTTTTGTCGCGGTGCCGGCAATGGCCCTGGAGAATTGCTCCGCTGCCTTGCGATCTCGATACTCATCAATAAATTTCATTCCTTTGCCTCAAAGCAGCCTTCTCCTGTTGGCCGGGGATATGAAGGCTCTTCCCGTCTCGACTCGGCCGAACCACTTCGTCCGAAGGTCCGCTATTCAGGAGAGACCCACATGATGTAATACAAAGCTTGGAATTAGAATTAAATGGGTAATTGTGGAATCTTCGCAGTAGGGGCGCATAGCTATGCGCCCCTATGTTGAATCACCCACGATTTTGTAACATTTTCAATGATGTTCGTATTAGGCGTCCGAGGACGGCCCCTCACGCCGGCACATAACTCTTGATAGCGCGCATGTACTGGGCACGCTCAAAGGCAGCCGGGTCGGCACAATTCTTCTGGCTCATGCTTCCTTGCATCTGTCGCACCGATTCATATTGATGGTCTTCCATCCATTGGACCATGTCTCGTTCCAGGGTGCGGATCTGGTCGATTCCGCAACGGAATAGGACGGAGCAAAGCATGGTGACGTGAGCGCCGACCATGAGCATTTTCAGGACATCCGGGGCCCCGTGAATGCCGCTGGTCGCGGCTAAGCTCAATTGAATCCTTCCGGACAAAATGGCAATCCATCGCATGGGCAGTCGCAGGGCCTGGGGCGTGCTCAAGAGGACATTCGGTCGGACCTCGAGCTCTTCAAGATCAATGTCGGGCTGATAAAATCGGTTGAACAAAACCAGACCGTTCGCGCCGGCTTGCTCCAGGCGGCGGGCCATGTTGGCCATGTTACTGAAGAAGGGACCCAGCTTAAAGGCCACCGGAATCTTCACCACCTGTTTGACGGCCCTCAGGATATCAATGTAGGTCTGTTCGACCTGGGCAGAGCTCACGTCCATATCGGTCGGGATATAATAGACGTTCAATTCCAGGGCATCGGCGCCTGCCTCCTCAATGCTTCGCGCATAGTCGGTCCATCCGCTGACCGAGGTTCCGTTCAGGCTGGCAATGATAGGAATCCGCGTGGCTTCCTTCGCCTTCCGGATATGCTCCAGATAGGCATCGGGGCCGAGATGGAATTCCGCCGGCTCGGGAAAGTAAGTCAAGGACTCCGCAAAGCTCTCCGTCCCCTGCGTGAGATGATGATGCAGTTCATAGCGCTCCAGTCTCAACTGTTCCTCAAAGAGCGAATGGAGCACTACTGCCGAAGCCCCCGCGTCTTCCATGCGTTTGATATTGTCAATTTCCTGGGAGAGCGGTGAGGCGGAAGGGACGAGCGGGGTGCGGAGTTTTAGGCCGAGATAAGTGGTGGATATGTCCATATTCTTTCCTCTCTGGATCAGATGTCCAAAGTCCCAAGTCCAAGGTCCAAAGTCAAAAAACCAAGACCATTTGATAACGAGAAATTTATTTGTACTTGCTTCCGCGCATGGCGGCTCCTCGAAGGTACCTTATCAGGCCAGCGAGCATTTTGCTTACTTCCTCTGACTTCAATCGTGTTTCTGCGAATTGCTCCTCACTGACGTACTGTTGATCTAGCGCAATGTACAGTTGGGATCTCAGCTCTCCACAGGATCCTTTTGCGAGGGCGAGAAACTGTTGAAACTCTTTGTCGCCCGATCGCTCAAAACCCTCTGCAATATTTGACAGGATTGAGACAGAGGCGCGTCGCATTTGATCGCGAAGGCAAAAATCCCGACCAAACTTCGCATTGGAAGTTATCCTGTATGTATCCTTTGCCAATTCCCGGGCCACCCTCCATGCTTCGATATCCTCAAACCGTTCTATTCTTGCCATTCACCCTGCCCCTATGAAAGTTACGACACACGCGCCAAAGTTTAACCTTCGGACCTCGGTTTTGGACTTGGGACCTTGGACTTGGGACTTTGGACTTGGGACTTTGGACTTGGGACTCTAGACTTTATTCTCTCCCTTCCTCGCCGCCATGTACTCATACAAGCGCCAGCGGGTTTGGACGTCTTCCTGGGCCCGCTTGAGCAGGCGGTTGGCTTCCTCCGGTTTTATCTTGGTCAACATCTTGAACCGGTTTTCCATGTAAAGATAATCCTGCAAGGGAATCTTGGGAGGCCGGGAGTCCAGGGTCATCGGGTTTTCGCCTTGTTTGGCACGATCGGGGTGATAGCGATACAACAACCACTGTCCGGAATCGACCGCGGCCTTCTGGTCATGCATGGCCGTCGTCATGTTGATGCCGTGGGCGATGCAGTGGCTGTAGGCGATAATCAACGAGGGGCCGTCGTATGCCTCAGCCTCCAGAAACGCACGCAGCGTGTGTTCATCCTTGGCGCCCATGGCTACACTGGCGACATAAACGCTCCCATAGGTCATCGCAATCAGCCCGAGGTCCTTCTTGGCGACCGGCTTTCCGCCGGCGGCAAACTTGGCCACGGCCGCCCGCGGAGTGGATTTGGACATTTGTCCGCCGGTATTGGAATACACCTCGGTGTCGAGCACGAGAATGTTGACGTTTCGACCGCTGGCGAAGACATGGTCCAGCCCGCCAAATCCGATGTCATACGCCCATCCATCGCCTCCCACAATCCACACGCTCTTCCGGACGAGCAGGTCGGCCAGCGACAACAACCGCCGGGCCTCGTCCGACTCGAGACGCTCGAGTTTTTGCTTCAGAAGCGCCACCCGACCCCGCTGTTCGTAGATATCCGCTTCATCTTTTTGAGTAGCCGTCAGGATGGAGGTCGCGAGGTCTTCGCCAACTTCACTCGCCAGTCTCTTCAGCAACTCGGAGGCGAATTCTTTCTGCTTGTCGAGGGAGACCCGGAAACCAAGGCCGAACTCAGCATTGTCTTCAAACAGGGAATTCGACCAGGCAGGACCGCGGCCCTCCGCATTCTTGGTCCAGGGAGTCGTGGGGAGGTTTCCGCCATAGATGGAGGAACACCCCGTGGCGTTGGCCACCAGGGCGCGGTCTCCAAACAGCTGCGTCAACAATTTAAGGTAAGGCGTCTCCCCGCAACCGGCACAGGCGCTCGAGAACTCAAACAGGGGCTCCTGGACCTGCTGCTGCCGGATGCTCGATACCTTGATCTGGCGCCGGTCGACTTCCGGAATGGTCAAGAAAAATTCCCAGTTCTCCCGTTCGGGTAGCCGCAGAGGGGGCTGGGGAGCCATGTTGATGGCCTTGAGCCGAGTCTCCGATTTGTTCTTGGCCGGGCATACATCCACGCAGATGGCGCATCCGGTGCAATCTTCCGGAGCGACCTGGATGGTGTATTTCAGTTCTTTCCATTCGCGGTCCCCGGCGTTGAAAGACTTGAAGGTCGGCGGGGCGGTTTCAAGGATCTTCGGATCGTAGACTTTGATGCGAATGACACTGTGCGGACAGACCATCGCGCACTTGCCGCATTGAATGCACACGGCGGGATCCCAAACGGGGATTTCGAGCGCGATGTTCCGCTTCTCCCATTTTGAAGTTCCCGTGGGGTACGTCCCATCGGCGGGAAGAGCGCTGACGGGCAGATCATCTCCATGACCGGCAATCATCTCTCCCAGGACTTGTTGGACAAATTCCGGCGCTTCATGGGACACGGGAGGCGGCAGCTCGATCGCGCCCTCGGTCTGGAGGGGAACCTTGACCTCGAACAAGTGAGCCAGGGTGCGGTCGACGGCCCTGAGGTTCATCTGGACAATCTCTTCGCCTTTCTTGCCGTAAGTTTTCTGGATGGCTTCCATGATGGCGGTGATGGCTTCGTCCCGGGGAAGGACCTTTGAAATGGCGAAGAAACACACCTGCATGACGGTATTGATCCGGCCGCCCATTCCGCTTTCATGGGCCACCTTGACGGCATCAATCACGTAGAACTTCAAGTTCTTCCGGATGATCTGTTCCTGCGCAGCGCGGGGAAGCTCCCTCCAAACGTCTTCGGGCCCATAAGGGGTGTTTAATAGGAAGGTTCCGCCCTCGACGAGGTGCTTGAGCATGTCGTAGCGTTCGAGGAAAACCGGTTGATGACAACCGACAAAGTTGGCCCGGGTCACGAGGTAGGTCGAGCGGATCGGTTTGGGGCCGAAGCGGAGGTGGGACACCGTCACGGCTCCGGCCTTCTTGGAGTCATACACAAAATAACCCTGGGCGTAATTCTCCGTATTTTCGCCGATGATCTTGATGGAGTTTTTATTAGCTCCTACCGTGCCGTCAGATCCAAGACCATAGAAGAGGGCGCGGACCACCTCGTCCGGCTCGATGGAGAAGTCGGGATCAAAAGGAAGGCTCGTATGCGAAAGATCGTCCTGAATGCCGATGGTGAAGTGGTTCTTGGGTTGGGCCTGCGCCAGATTATCGAACACCGCTTTGACCATCGCAGGTGTGAATTCCTTGGAAGACAAGCCGTAGCGGCCGCCCACAATTTTCGGGAACGTCTTCAGGCGACCGAACCCCTCGGAGATCCCCTCATGGAGGGCATTGACGCCATCCAGGTAGAGGGGTTCGCCGATGCTGCCCGGCTCCTTCGTCCGGTCGAGCACGGCGAGGCGCGCGGTGGTGGCGGGCAATGATTCGATGAAGCGCTTCAGATCAAAGGGCCGGTACAGCCGGACCTTGAGGACACCGACATTCTCTCCGTGAGAATTGAGATAGTCCACGGTCTCATGCACCGCCTCGGCGCCGGAACCCATCAACACAATGACCCGGTCTGCGTTCGCTGACCCGTGATACTCGTAGAGACGATAGGCGCGTCCCACGATCTCCGCAAAATGGTCCATGGCCTGTTGGACGATTTCGGGACACGCGGTGTAATAGGGATTGACGGTCTCGCGGGCTTGAAAATAGACGTCCGGATTTTGAGCGGTGCCCCGCATGACCGGATGGTCCGGTGAGAGCGCGCGGGCCCGGTGTTCCAACACCCGGTCCTCGTTGATCATGGCCCGCAGGTCCTCTTCCGTGAGCAATTCAATCTTCGAAACTTCGTGCGAGGTCCGGAAGCCATCGAAAAAGTGCAGAAACGGAACCCGCGCCTTGAGGGAAGCGGCTTGTGCGATGACCGCAAAGTCCATGGCCTCCTGGACGGAGGCTGAACATAACAGGGCAAAACCGGTGCCTCGGGTGGCCATAACATCACTGTGGTCTCCGAAGATGGAGAGTCCCTGGGCGGCCAGCGATCGCGCCGCGACGTGGAAGACCGTGGGGGTCAACTCACCCGCGATCTTGTACATGTTGGGGATCATCAACAACAAGCCTTGCGAGGAAGTAAAAGTCGTGGCCAGCGAACCGGCTTGCAGCGCCCCGTGTATGGCCCCTGCCGCGCCTCCTTCACTTTGCATTTCAACGACCTGGGGGATGGTCCCCCAGATATTCGGATTTCCCCCGGAGGCCCACTCGTCGGACCACTCGCCCATGGGGGAAGACGGCGTAATCGGATAAATGGCAATCACCTCATTTAGACGGAAGGCCACATAGGCGACGGCCTCGTTCCCATCCATCGTAATGAACGCTCTTTTATTTTTGACGGCCCCTTCGGCGGGTTCGACCTCGGTGCTTAGAATGGAATTCATTGATTCTTCCTCTGCTCTCTTGTCTTTCGTATGAAGACAGTATTATCGGTCCTTCAAATCTTCCAGCTCATCCATCTCCTTCAAATACGCGAATACCTGCCGCGCTTCCTCTTCGTCCACGATGCTGATAGCAAATCCGACGTGGACGATGACGTAATCGCCGATCTTAGCTTCGGGGACATAAGCGAGGTTGACCGTCTTGAGAATGCCTCCGAAATTCACCTTGCCACTGCGCAGAACCGGATCAATCCCCTCGATGGACTCGATCTTCCCGGGAATGGCCAGGCACATCTTCAAATCTCCTTTCGAAGGAGTCGTGTTGCCGCGACGATCTGTCCCAGCGAGATGCCCCCATCATTGGGGGGAATCCGCTGGTGCCAGTAAGGGCGCAGCCCGCTGGCCTCAAGCCTGCGAACCGTCCGCTCCGTGAGATACTTGTTTTGGAAACAGCCCCCCGTCAGGAGAATGCGGCCCTCTCCACTCCGCCTGGCAATTTCCACAATCATTTCAGCCAGACTATTGTGGAACTTTAGGGCGATCGTGGCGGCTCCAACATGCGCCAAGTCCCCGAGGACGCCTTCGACCAGGGGGGACCAGTCAATCACAAACTGCGGTTGGGTCTGCTGTGCAGTCGGGTCAGGAGGAGGTCCGCCTTGATCAGATTCGAGGATGTGAAACGGGTAACGCTCCTCGGTGCTCTCATCTCCGATCGTAAATTCCAACTCCATCGCCGCCTGACCTTCGAATCGCACCTTTTGACGAATTCCAACAATGGACGCAACCGCATCGAACAGCCGGCCGGCGCTGGAAGTCAAAGGGGAGTTTACACCTTGCAGGAGCATCTGGCGAAGCAAAGATCGTTCCGACTCGGTGAACGATTTTACAGGATGTAACTCGGTCTGCTGGAAAACCTCCGGGCCATACACCTCGTGCAACAAGCCGATGGCCGCACGGCGGGGCTCCCTGATGGCGACCGCGCTCCCCGGGAGGCGGAACTGGCGGAAGGAGGCGAAGCGTCGAAACGAAGAGGCGTCCGTCAGAAGGAACTCGCCTCCCCAAATGGTCCCATCGGAACCGAACCCCGTTCCATCCCACGACACACCGAGAAGGGAGCCCTCGAGTTCGTTTTCCGCCATGCAGGCGGCCACATGGGCGTAATGATGTTGAACGGAGAGGGTGGGGATGGCGCCGGCCTGCGCGTATTTCGTGGAAAGATAATCTGGATGCAAGTCACAGACGAGATGCTTGGGACTGATCTTGTAGATTCCCCGAAAATCGTCAATCACCTTCCGAAAAGCCTCAAAGGATTCGTTCGTTTCCAGATCGCCAATGTGTTGACTCACGAAAACGTTTCCATCCCCGGCCGTTATTGCCACCGTGTTTTTCAAATGGGCCCCCACAGCCAGCAGTGGCTCTCCGGCCGGACCTCCGACCGAGACCGGAAGCGGGGCATATCCGCGGGCGCGCCGCACCACCAGTTCGCGTCCCAGAATGAGGCGAACGACGGAGTCATCAACATGCCGGACGATGGGACGATTATGAACCAGAAACAGGTCTGCAATGCCCGCCAGACGCCGGGCTGCCTCCACCTCGTCCGTGCAGATGGGTTCATCCGAAAGGTTGCCGCTCGTCGCGACCGCCGGGAATTGAATCCCCCGCATCAGGAGGTGGTGCAGCGGGGTATACGGCAGCATGATCCCGAGAAAAGGGTTATGGGGCGCTACCGAGGGGGCAACCGCGGAGTTCGGAGTGCGGAGTTCGGAGTGCGGAGGGAGGACTTTGCGGCGAAGCAGGACAATGGGTGACTCCGGGGAGAGCAGAAGTCTTTCTTCCAGAGCAGAAACCTCGCACACTGATTTGGCCGATTCCAGCGACGGAAACATGAGCGCCAACGGCTTCTCATCGCGATGCTTTCTATCCCGGAGACGCAAGACCGCCGCTTCATCTCGTGCATCGACCATCAGATGAAAACCGCCAAGACCTTTGATGGCCACAATCCCCCCACTGTGCAGGGCTTCGACGGCACGGGAGAGCGCTTCGTGGTTCCGGGATATGGGAGCGCCTGTTTCGTCCCAAAGCTCCAGGTGGGGGCCGCATTGAGGACAGGCATTGGGCTGAGCATGGAACCGGCGATCCATCGGATCTTCGTACTCCCGCCGGCAGGCACCACACATGACGAATTGCTTCATGGCGGTGTTGGCCCGGTCATAGGGGAGGGATTCGATGATGGTGAAGCGAGGGCCGCAGTTCGTGCAGTTGGTGAACGGGTAGAGGTATCGGCGGTTTGCCGGATCAAAGATATCCTGGAGGCACTCGGGGCAAGTGGCGATGTCGGGGAGGACCAGCGCGCTCAGCTTGCCGGCCAGTCCGCTTTCCCGGATCTCGAAATCCTCAAAACCCACGGGATCAAGGAGAGAATATTCGAGGCTTTGAATGGATGCGCGCAAGGGCCGTTCTCTCTCAAGCCGCAGCAGAAATTCATCCAGGACTTGCTTTTCACCTTCCACTTCAATAAACACACCCTGGGGTGAGTTCGATACCCAGCCGGACAGGCGCAGGGCCCTCGATAGCCGGTAAACGAAAGGCCGGAACCCGACGCCTTGAACCGCGCCGCGGATGACAATCTGGATACGCTGGATCACTCGGCTGCAGGCACTTTCTTAACCAGCCAATCACACCATTCGGGGATTCCCGCCCGGGTGGTGCACGAGGTTTCAAAGATGATCAGGGATGGGTTGATTTGGAAGGCGTTTTGTCGAAGCTTCCCCAGGTTGCAGTTCACATAGGGCAGCAGATCAATCTTGTTGATCAGCAGGACGGTCGAGTTCCGGAACATTCCGGGATACTTCAACGGCTTGTCTTCACCTTCAGTAGTGCTCATGACCACGACCTTCATCGCCTCGCCGAGATCGTAGTTGGCGGGGCAAACGAGGTTTCCTACATTCTCAATCACGAATAGATCGATGTTCTCGAGGCTGATCCGGGTCAAGGCATCGTAAACCAGTTTGGCTTCCAAATGGCACCCGCCATGCGTGACAATCTGAACGACCGGGACATTGTACTTGGCCACGCGCTGGGCATCCAAATCCGTTTGCACATCGCCCTCGATCACCGCGATCCGGACGCGCCCGCCCAGGTGCTCCAGGGTACGCTCCAGGATACTGGTCTTGCCGGAGCCCGGCGAACTGACAAGATTCAAGGCGAAGATGCCGTGTTGGACAAAAAGGGCCCGATTCAAGCGGGCAATCTCGTCGTTTTTTTCCAGGACCTTTCGTTCAATGGTAATGACACTCATATCGCTTCCACCTTCTCATCCAGAAGCTCGACTTCGACCACCTGCAGCTCTCGTCCCGAAATGACTTCAATTTCGATATTTTCACACGAAGGGCAGATAAACGCATATTGTTCCACTTCGAAGTGAAGCTCGCACCTTCGGCAATGCGCCACGACCGGGACGCGCTCTACTTCGAGGCGCGCCCCTTCGAGGGGAGTATCCGATATGATGGCACTGAAACAGAACTCCAATGAGTCGATCACGACCCCCGCCATTTCGCCCACCCTCATCTTGACCGCTCTCACCGGAGGGTGGGGAGCAGGAGGCAGATTTTGTTGAACGATTTCGATGACGTTCTGTGCGATTGAAAGCTCATGCATAGTAATGATCGGAGTCTGGAGTCGCGTGGTCAGAATGCCGTCCTTCAGAAGCGGCCGATGATTCCCTGAAAGCCCCCGCTCTTCAATCTACGGAAGAGAACCAGGGAGTCATCGTAGTGCCAAATTCTTGAACTGAGAGAGTGCGCGATTCTTGATTGACGGGCCTCCTTTGAGCTTGGCAACCTCCCTAATGACGCGCGGTAGATTATAGTCCAGTTTCTCCAACTCCTGAACCCCATTCTTTGGGCCGAGATTATTCTGACTGTGGGTTGGATCGAGTTTGAGCCTCCCGCTGGGACAGGGAAGCTGCTGAGTCCGCGAAATGAGGGGACCTTCCTTTCAACACTGATTTCTGTCCCTTTATTCCCCCTATCCTCGGGCAGGTTCAGCGGCGGGAAGAGTTTTGAAAAATACGGAATCCCCAAGCCTCCAGCCTCAGCCCCGGTAAAGTGACGTGGGGCGACCCGGCATCTCCATGGGAGGGTCTGTAAACCTGAGGAGTCACATCGAGGAATGATGAGCCGCCCTTGACTTCGAGGGTGCCTTCGAACGGGCGATTCGAGAGGTTGATGGCAACAAGAAACGCTTCGGGTCCGTTCCTGCGGAAGTAGGTGACAACGCGCGCCTCATCGGAGTTGCGCACCCACCCGGTTTCACCCTGCCGCAGGGCCGGATGCGCGCGACGCAGGGCAATCATCTCATGATAAAAACGGGGAAACTCGGCCCTCCGTTCAGCGATTTTCCAAAAAATCGGCAATCGCTCGAAGAGTGCTGGGGCTGCAGACTCCGCCGTGTCGCCCGCCTCCATGCCGTTGTAAATCAGCGGCACCCCATCCATGGTAAGTATCAATGCAGAAGCGGCAAGGGCTCCGCGTTCGCCGAAGCGTACGATGGCGCGAAGCTCGTCGTGATTGTCTGAAAAGCGCATGTGCATGGCGCCCCGGGGGAATGCAGCCCGTTCCTGCTGCCACTCCTGGCGCAGCGCGGTGGCAGGGGCGTCTCCGGTAATGATCTTCGTGAGCGCGGCATGCATAGGCCATGCATAGTCCAGGTCGAAGGCCTTTACCAGCAGGTCGGGCTTGTCTGCCTCGGCAAGCATCAGGAGATCCGGCTTAATGGTTTGGAGTTCTTGTCTTGCGTGCTCCCAGAAGTCCGTCGGAATCATTCCGGCCACATCGCACCGGAAGCCGTCCAGATCAAACTCGCGCAGCCAGTATTTCAGCATGTTCACCATGTATTCTCGCAGGCGAGGATTGTCGTAGTTCAACGCGGCCACGTCGGACCAGTCCGGGACGGGGGAAATGATTTTGCCGCCGGCATCATGCCGGTAAAAGTCCGGGTTCTTCATCAGCACGCTGTCCCAGGCCGTGTGATTCGCAACCATATCCAGGATGACTTTGAGCCCGCGGCGGTGGGCTTCAGCGATCAGCCGGAGAAGATCTTCTTTGGTCCCGTAATCAGGATTGATGGAGTAGTAATCCCTCACTGCATAGGGGCTTCCCAGAGTGCCTTTCTTGCCCTCTTGCCCGACCTGATGGACCGGCATCAGCCAGACGATGGTCACTCCGAGATCCTTCAGGTCATCCAACCGTGCTGTGATGCCATTGAAGTTGCCTTCCGGCGAGAAGTCGCGCGGAAAGACCTCGTAGATGACTCCATCACGCACCCATACGGGAACGGGTCGCCCCATCTCTGAAGCAACACCGGGTACGGTTTGTTGCGCGGCGCTAAATGTCCATAAGGGGAGGGATAAGCAAGCTGCCAGGAAGACAATTCGGGCGCATAAGAATTTTAACTTTGACACCGCGTGAACCTCCATTCGATCAGAGAAGCAACTCAATCATGCAGGCCAGTGGCGCTTATGTAATAACTTTATTCTTTTGACAGATTGTAATCAACCGGGATCTTGTCTTTGCAGGGCAACGGCCAACGGAAGAAGACATCACTGTGGTTGGGAGCTGAGGGTAGGGTGCCGATCCCCACAAATCATCAGAGCCCAACCTGGGGGCGCGACAGGGCGCTCAAGAGATAATTCCGCAATTCAGGTCGAACTACTGGCCTTGCCTTGCATTAAGAATTTCCAGAACGGTATCTGTGATTTGGGGGAGAGATTTCTGGAGCGACGAAGAAAGTTCCGTGGACATCGATTGGATCTCTTCAATGGACACGGTGATGAGAGTGATTCGAGGGAATCGGCCGAGCAGGGCCATGGATTCCACCAGGTCGCGCAGTCCGATGTCATGCGCGGTGAGGGACCTTGGAAAGTCGCTGGCAAAGCGCGGTTTGATGACCCGAAGGGTGCCCGGAGGATTTCCATCCATCGTCGCATCGATCATGATGATGAATGGATAGCTCTCAAGGTGGGAGATCAAATGAAACCCGCCCGTGCCGCCGTCCAACAGGTGGACGTGTGCTGGGAAGCTCCGTTTTTCAAGGTGACGGATGGCATGCACGCCGACGCCTTCGTCACCCATCAAATAGTTGCCAATGCCCAGGATGAGAATGGGATCCGGATCACTCATCACGCGCTCGTTCCCCCCAGTCGGATTTAGCAATTGAAAAATAATAGTAGCTTATCAACACAACTTGTCCTGACAAAGGTAAAAAATCAATCGTAGGAGACCAGGAAGAGAGGAGGTCAAGAGACATCAATCTGAAGAGCGTATGATGATCCCGCGGCGGTGGACTTTACATCGATGACCGATCCTCCGGTTTCCTGGCCTCCTCATAAGATCTGGTTTTGGTTTTCGCTCGTTGGGATTAGGTACGAAAGTGAGGGGGTCAACTGAGGAAGGGATATCTCTAGGATTGAGAAAGGGAAAAGCCCGGGACTCTCCAGTTTTCGAAGGGTCCCGGGCTTCTCCGCTCCTACCTCCAACAGTCCCTTGATTCTGTCGGCCATTGGGTGCAAGGCGACCGGCCGAGTCGGAAGATCACGCAACGATGCTTCGAGCTACTCCGCCTTGGGTTGCACTTCCTTTTCGATGAATTTCCATCCCCCTGCCATGGACGACAGGATTCCCCGGCCTTCCACGTAGTCGTGATAAAAAACCAGGTAGACATGCACCATTGAGAAGATGATGAAAAACCACATCATCATATGGTGCCATTGGCGGACGGCAAAGTCACCGCCCATCAGGGGCACGATCCAGGCGAACAAGCGGGGCAACCAGGCGTTGCTCATCGCGGCGTACATCCCGAACCCGGTGACGGACTGGAATAGAAAGGCCAGGAACGTGAGGAAATAGGTGAGGCCGGCCAGGCTGTTGTGCCCGATCGATTCAATGGGCTTTCCTTCAGCCTGCAGCACATCGACTTTCAGGACCTGCCCCACTTCCTTCCACTGTTTTCTTCGGGTCGGAATGAAATTCTTCCACCCCGCGTACCGGTTGCCGGCAAACCCCCAGTAGATGCGGAAAAGGAAGTTGAAGAAGAACACGAACGCGGCCAGGAAATGAATGAACCGCACGGTTCCGAACCAATAGCCAAAGGAAGCTTCTCGTCCCAGCTGAATGGCCAACGGTTTTCCAATCAGGTAGCCCGTGATGACCGAGGTGGTGACCGTCAGGGCATTCAGCCAGTGGTAGAACCTCACCGGAAGCTGCCACACATAAACTCGTCGGATGGAGTTTCTTTCCATGGGCGCCTCCTAGTAAGTGTTAATGGTGTGAACGTACGTCCCTTTTTCATCGTACAGGTGAACGGCACAGGCAATGCAGGGATCGAAGGAATGAATCGTCCGGATCACTTCCAACGGTTGCTCCGGGTTCAAGACCGGAGTGCCGATCAAGGCTGCTTCGTAGGCCGACATCTGGCCCTTGCTGTCGCGCGGTGAGGCGTTCCAGGTGCTGGGCACGACCAACTGGTAGTTTTCGATCTTCTTGTTCTTGATAACAATCCAGTGTGCCAGCGCCCCGCGAGGCGCCTCGCTGAGCCCGACCCCCTTGGCTTCGCTGGGCCAGGTGTCGGGATCCCATTTCTCATTGTTGAACATGCGCGAATCGCCGTTCTTAATGTTAGTGAGCAACTGCTGGTAGAACTCCTTCGCCCAGCCTGCAATCAACATCGTTTCGAGGCCTCGGGCCGCGGTGCGTCCCAGGGTCGAGAACAGGGCTGTCACGGGTACATCCAGCTTCTTGAGAGTCGTATTGACGATCTCTTTGACCTCTTCGCGGCCGGAAGCGTAAGCCACCAGCAACCGCGCCAGCGGGCCCACCTCCATCGCGTTTCCTTTCCATCGAGGAGTCTTCAACCAGCTGTATTTCTGTTTCACATCGAGGTACTCGTAAGGCGGTTTTGGTCCGGTGTACTTCAGCTTGGTTTCACCTACCCAGGGGTGCTTGGCCGCGTTGTCCCCATCGGAATATTCGTACCAGGAATGAGCGATGGATTCCTGAACCTGTTCCGCATTCTTCCCGTCCACCTCATGGACTTCATTCAGATTGCGGTTGAGAATGGCCCCGCGTGGGAACTTGAACTTGGAAAGATCCGCGTAGCCGTTGGTGGGAAGGTCGCCGTACACCAGGTAATTCGGCAACCCGCCTCCAATGGCCCCCCAGTCCTTATAGAAAGAAGCGACCGCCAACAAATCGGGAATGTAAACCTGCTCGATGAAGTCTTTCGCCTGATTGAGAAGCGTTCCCACATAAGCGAGCCGTTCTGCATTCAAGGCGTTGGAGTCATCCAGGTTGACAGCACAGGGCGCGCCACCCACCAGATAATTCGGATGCGGATTTTTTCCCCCAAAAATGGTATGAATCTTGACAATTTCCTTCTGCCATTCAAGAGCTTCCAGATAATGCGCCGTCCCGATGAGATTCACTTCCGGTGGAAGCTTGTAGGCGCCATGTCCCCAGTAGCCGTTCGCGAAAATGCCCAGCTGTCCGCTGTTCACGAAGGCGGTCAGGCGCTTCTGGAGGTCCGAAAAATAGGCCGGAGAGCTCTTGGGCCAGTTCGAGATGCTCTGAGCGAGTTCAGAAGTCTTCTTGGGATCGGCCTTGAGCGCGCTTACGATGTCCACCCAATCGAGCGCATGGAGATGGTAAAAATGGACGACGTGGTCCTGCATATACTGGGTGCAGAACATGAGATTGCGCACCAGCTCCGCATTCGGCGGGACCGTAATCCCCAGGGCATCTTCGACGGTGCGAACTGATGCCAGGGCGTGAACCGTTGTGCACACGCCGCAGGCGCGTTCGGTAAAGGCCCAGGCGTCACGGGGGTCGCGGCCTTTCAAGATGATTTCGAAACCGCGGACCATCGTGCCGGAGCTGTAAGCATCCACCACCTTACCATTCTGGACTTCCACTTCCACCCGGAGGTGGCCTTCAATGCGGGTGATGGGATCGATAACGATTCGGCTGGCCATTATTCACCGCCTTTCTTTTCTTCAGCAGAGGAATCGCTTTTCTTAATTTCCTGGCTGAGCTGGCGACGCTTTTTGATGTTTGTCGTGATGGCATGGGCAGCGATGCCGACGGCGGTGATCGCCCCCACTGTCACCCCGACGGTGTCGGCGGTGGATTCAATCCCAAAGCCCGGGAACGAAGCGAGGTGCTGGTAGAACGGGCCGTTGTCCCAGAAATTGGCCTCGGTGCATCCGATGCATCCGTGTCCGGACTGAATGGGGTAGCTGACGCCATTGTTCCAACGCATCACGCCGCAGGAGTTGTAGGTGACCGGGCCGCGGCACCCGACCTTGTAGAGGCAGTACCCGCGGCGGGCATTCTCGTCGTCAAAGGTTTCGACAAACAAGCCGGCATCGTAGTTGGGGCGACGATAGCAGGTGTCATGAATGCGCCGGGAGTAGAAGGCCTTGGGACGCCCCAGGCCATCGAGCTGCGGGATACGGTCGAAGGCGAGCAGATGCACAATCGTTCCGGCCATGACTTCGGCGATGGGCGGGCATCCGGGCACGTTGATGATCGGTTTGCCCGAAATGAGTTTGTGAATGGGCGTGGCGCCGGTGGGGTTTGGCTTGGCGGCCTGGATGCAACCGTTCGAAGCGCAGCTGCCCCAGCAGACGATCGCCTTGGCATTGGCCGCGGCCTCTTTCACGATGTCGAGCGCCGTGCGCCCGCCGATACAGCAATAAACCCCGTCCTCCTCGGTGGGCACCGAGCCTTCCACCAGCATCAGGTATTCACCTTTGTACTTGGTCATGGTCTGGTGAAGCGCTTCTTCGGCTTGCTTGCCCGCGGCTGCTTGAAGGGTTTCGGTGTAATCCAGCGAGAGTTTGTCTAAGACGATGTCTGAGACGATGGGGTGGGAGGAACGAATGAAGGATTCACTGCAGCAGGTGCATTCCTGGAAATGGAACCAAACAACGGGGAGCCGCGGCTTGGTGTCGAGTGCCTCGATCACGCGCGGCACTCCCGTGGCTTCAATCCCGGCGGCCGCGGCGATCCAGCCGCAAAATTGGATGAAATCCCGCCGGGAATAGCCCTGTAGCCGGGCCTGTTCCCAAATGGTGAGACGCTTGTCGGTCATCACATCCTCCTTAACGAGTTGAACCTCAAATGGTGAAAGAAAGCAGATGCGAAATGAGTGGAAAGCTTATGACTTGAAAGATGGCGAAGGATTACTGAATGTAATTTCCATGCCTTCAATCACCATGTTGGCGCTGAGGACCACGGTGTCCCCCAGCTGCATCTCGGGGGAACCTTCCAAAGTCAACTCGATCAAGCAGGGATTCAATGAGACCTTCACAAAGCGCTGTCCGTTCTTGTCAAATATCTCGGCGATTTCCCCTTTCAATTTGAGGTCCTGCGGTTTTGAGATTTCCATCATGATGGAGAATCCTGATACACCCATGGAATGACTCAGCGATTAGGGTAGCAAGACGGGTGCCAAATGAGACGGGGGTCTAAGCGCAAGAAAATGAATGGAAGGATCGCTTTATGGAGAGAGGGGGAAGCGGATTTCCGCTTGATCACTGGCGGAATTCCGCTAGGAGTGGGTGAGGGACAGCGATTCTGGGTGACGGCCTCCTTTAATGGGCAATTGTTTTCGCTTTCCGGGAGCACCCCGATTCATCGGGGTGAAGAGGGGACCACTAAATTCAATTTAGATTTGAGCAACACCCGGATTTATCCGGGTGGCAGGGCATCATCTAAAATCGATGGAAACCGTTTCAACGGTTTCATCTCCAGAGAAGCAACGCTTCGCCAAATTAGTTGGATTTTTTTCCTACGGAAACCGTTGAAACGGTTCCAGTCCATTCTTGAGGATCGCTTGACCACCCCGATGAATCGGGGTGCTTTCACAAGCAAGTCAAAGACCACCTGGATTCCTCCGCGGGAAGAGGGGATTCCTAATTCCTGGAGCGCCTTGCCACGGTAGTAGGGCAGAGGGGAGTCAATCGAAGCCTGAGTAACGCCGATGTGGACGATTCGCTTTACACTCGCTTTTTTCGCGCATTGAAAGAGGGTTCGGGTGTTTGCCAGGGCTGATTCGTAAGTCTGGCCGTCGAAGGGGAAACGAATCCAATAGGTGTTATATAAGGTGTCCGCCCCTTCGAGCGTCTGAGTCAATCGGTGCGGGTCATCGAAACTGTAAGAGAACGCTTGAACGGACTGGCCGAATGGATTGGGCTTGTTGGGATGCGTGGTGATGGTGCGGACTTCTCTTCCGCGTTCCAGAAGGGCTCTCGCGATGTATCTCCCGATGTACCCGAACGCGCCAGTCACCACGTCCACGATCTTCAGACTCCTAACGGAATGGCGTTCCTGCGTGGCCCGTCTTGTGCGATTCAGCCTGTAAGGCTGCACCGCCGAGGCGCTAAGGGACCCAACGGCGAGTCTGTCGGGAAGTCCGGTTCAGCGCGGAATTAGGTTGCATAGCGGCTGAGATACGACGCCAGACGCCAGACGAGAACCCCCAACACCACCGACGCAACGCCGCAGGCGAGCGCGAGTCCTTTGAGCAAACGCCCTCGAAATACTGCTCGCTCGCCCGTGATGACCGGGGTGTCGCGAATAAGCCGAACTCCCGGGGCTGGAAACTCTCGTGCCCGGAGAATCCTTCCACCGAGCAACCAAAGATAAACCGCGAGCGCCAGCAGGGGCGCTATGATGAACGAGGCGAGAAGCAAAAAAACCAACTTGACCCGCTCGGCCGATGTTGCAGGCTCGGACAGTATCCAGTCGCGTAATGGGTCGTGATACTGCCGCAATCCCACGATCAAGAGAGCCTCGACACACACACCGACGACGAGGATGAGTACAACTCGCCGTCGGAGAGCGGGATCAGCTTTACGGACGTCGGTCATTTGTGCTGCAGCCTAGCGATCCGGTTCAGCCGCGGTGCGGAGCGGCGTCCGCTACAGCCGGCTGTTGGGAAGCGGCTCCCACGTTCTTTTAGCGCACCTACACTTGAATCTGACCGGCTAACTCTTGAGTAAGCTAACCAGCCTATTTCACTTCTGAATCTGTCGATAACTGCGGGCATTCTCTTGCCTGTGGGAGGGATTGTCAAGGTTGTGTGCAACACCTCGTCATGTCCGGGTTTGAGTGGTTTGACCCTTTTTGGCTTCGGCTTGCTCTTGTACAGGAATTGAGAGTCGCCGCCGGTGTAGCCGAGTCCCCTTTGAGGGGACTTGTCCTTATACAACCCGCCGCTTTAGCGGCGGGAGCAGGTGAGCGAAAAGCCTTACCCCGATTCATCGGGGTTGGTGGGGGACATGTCGGTCGTTAACGGCCGACCCGGGTCGACGGTCAACCCCGATGAATCGGGGTGAAACCCGATGGGGGGGTATCGTTTCCCCCGCCGGTAAACCGGCGGGCTGTACGCATCCAAGCCCGCCGAGGCGGGCTGCGATCCTGTCGCGGCGCTCCATTACTCGGAAATTGAGAGCGGCCGCTGGCGGAAAACCCAGGAGAGAATTAGAGCCGCCTAAGTTTTCTCCGTGTCGTCTAAATGATATTTCTTTAATTTATCTCGAAATGTTGACAGGCTCATCCCCAGCGTCTTGGCGGCCTGGGCGCGGTTCCCACCGGCGTTTTCGAGCGCTTGACGGAGAAGATTCGTTTCCAGGCAGGCAATTACCTGATCGTACGACATGTGGTCATCCACGAGGCATTGGCGACAGCTCTTGACCAGGAGTTGGAGGGGGTCATCGGTTCGAATCTCCGGCGGGAGATCTTTCAGCTGGATTGCATCCGAGGCGAAGAGTGCCATTCGTTGGACCACGTTCCTCAACTCGCGGACGTTCCCCGGCCAGGAGTAACTCACCATCGCCCGTAACGCATCCTCCGCGGGCACCAGCTGTTTGTCGGGGGCGAACCGCCGGAGGAAATGTTCGATCAGCAAGGGAATGTCATCACGGCGTTCCCGCAGCGGGGGAATGGAGATGGGCACCACATTGATGCGGTAGTAAAGATCGGCGCGGAAGATCCCCCGGTTGACCAGTTCCTTCAAATCCACTTTGGTTGCCGTGATCAGCCGGATGTCGACGGGGATGGGAGTAGTGCCTCCGACGCGCATGACTTCGTGGGACTCGAGCACGCGTAACAGCTTGGACTGCAGTGCCAGCGGGAAGTCGTCAATGTCGTCGAGGAAGATGGTTCCGCGGTCCGAGAGTTCAAACAGCCCCTTCTTTTCATTGAGCGCACTGGTGAAGGCCCCTTTTTCGTGCCCGAATAGTTCGGTCTCGAGCAGCTCGTGTGGAAGTGCTGCCAGCCCGACCTTGACCAGGGGGCGCTCGGCGCGACTGCTGGTGCGGTGAATGTATTCCGCGAAAAGTTCTTTTCCCACCCCGGTTTCCCCGATCAGCAGGACCGAACTGTCGGAGGCGGCAATGGTGTCGACGCGCGCGAGAATCGAGCGCAGGGTCTCGTTGCGGGTGATCAATGAAAGTGAGTGCACCATGAGGCTTGCGTCGGCGCGCAAGGGTTCGGCGTGCGTCATGAATCGGCAATATACCTTTTCAGCCTGTGGGAGTCAAACCAGCAGACGAGGCCTTACAAGAATCCCCGATGCAACCCTATTTGACGGGCATATTCCACGACTTCGTTGAATTCTCTCGTGCTGATCCCACGATCCAACTCGCGATGTTTCGCGGCCTTAAACTCCGGATGGTACTGATCCATGATGTTGATATAAGTATCGGAAGAGATTTCGCGGGCGACAAAATCGAGAATGGCTCGCGAGCCGGCGAGGCCATTCGGCAGAACGAGATGCCGAACTAAAAGGCCGCGCTGCGCCACGCCGCGGCGGTCCAGGATCAAGTCCCCGACCTGTCGGTGCATTTCCCGGATCGCGGGCTGGGCCATGTCCCAATAATCCTTGATCCCGGAATATCTGCGGGCATGCTCGTTGCTTGAATACTTGAGATCGGGCATGTAGATGTCGACGATTCCGTCCAGCAGGCGCAGGGTCGTAACCGATTCGTACCCGCTGCAGTTATACACCAGGGGAACCTGAAGCCCGCGCTCGACCGCAATCACAAGGGATTCGATGATTTGAGGGCTGAAATGAGTGGGCGTGACAAGATTGATATTGTGGCAGCCGCGGCGCTCCAGGGAAAGCATGGCGTCCGCCAGGTCCGGCGCGGAAATGGGTCGTCCGATGTCCAAGTGGCTGATGTCATAATTCTGGCAGAAGAGACACCACAGGTTGCAACGCGTGAAGAAGATGGTTCCGGAACCCCCCCAGCCCACCAGCGGAGGCTCCTCTCCGTAATGGGCGCCGATCTGAGAAACGAAGACCTCATCGGTGGACCGGCAGACCCCCACTCCTCCTTCCGTGCGCGCTGCCCCGCATTCCCGAGGACAAACCGTGCATTCCCGGAGCATCTCGCGGAGTTCAACAGCGCGCTGCCTTAGATCAGGGAGTGAAAGCCGTTCAAGGTATGCGGGAGACATGGCGATTTCGGATTTCGGATTTTAGATTTCGGATTGTCCGGTTATTTCTGATTCCTGTCTTTAAAATTACGATCCTCAATCGATATTCTCTCCTCTTATCGTCGGGGTGATCACTCCTGTTCACTTGAATTTCATTTCGCTCCACCTCCTCGTGTCTTTCCGATAGCCCGAATTTCCTTTGAAATCCGGCCCACGACTTCAGGAATGGCTTTTTCGACGGCTGCCGAGGGTGCAGAGCCGGCGGCGAAGTTCTGTCCGACAATTCCAAGTACCCCGAGTCGCGGAGGAAGCCGGTTCAGGGTTCGTGCGAGATCGACCGCGACGGCCAGTCCCAGGGCATGCGTTGAGCCGGAAGAAAGGTTCTGGGGGAGCGGAGTGGCCTTTCCCTCGAAACAAAGGATCGTGCCTGCGGGATTGCCGGAGCAGATGGCGTCGATCACGAAAACCGTGCGATAGCGCTGGAAGAGTTCAAGGAGTTGTGAGACGTCCCCCTGACTCTCCACGACTTCGACTCCGGCCAGGCCCAGTTGTGCGACCTCGCGCGCGACGAGCAGGCCCACCGCATCGTCGCCACGGTCGTCGTTGCCGACACCGATGATGAGCATCGATTCTGTCGGTTCTGATGAATGACAGGATTCGAGGGTGCGATTCAATCCCGCCCCCATTTCTTTAGAATAAATATTATGGGAGGTCCCGGATTACACGGGAAGATAGCAGCTCTCTTCGATCAGATGATTGAGGCGTTCGAGCGCAACCCCGATCCCGTGTTCGGCCTCGGGTGAGAGATTCTGGCCGAAATCAAAGTTTACCGCAGGAATGGTCATCCACCAAGCATAAGGATAGCGCCCGTAGGTGGCCTGGGTGATGGAGAGAAGCGCGCAGGGGTCTTCGATATGGGCTACGGTGACCCTGGAAGCACAGGGTTCCAGTTCGCGCAACTGGACATCCTCCCCCCGGGAAGGGGGGGCCGCATGAATGAATACGGCGAGATGCGCCCGACTCAACGCCTCAGAAAGTTCAGGGGTCAAACGAGGGGTTGCAATGACCCGGACTTCCGGCAGATTCCACTGAGATACCTTTTGGGCGATCTTATGCCCGACCGCGTCGTCCCCGCGCATGGCATCGCCGTAGCCGATGATTACGATATCACCACTGGCCGGTGCATCTTTTGACGTCATAGCATCCGTCTCCCTGGTCTCCTGCAACGACAGATCCACGCCCTCGCGGATAAGGTCGAAATCGGCTTGAAATAGGGAAAAATATCTCGGGGGAGTCTCATCGTGGACCTGCGGAAGGTCAAAGCGGCGTTGGATTTTGCGATGGATTGCTCCGTCACCCGTTTCGGGGATCAGCCATTCACTGTTTCCAGAAGCAATCCTGGGAATACTTACTCAGTATACAACATTTCCAGGTAGAAAGCGAAAAATTTCACAAAGTCGATCAAATGGGAAAAAACATCTGGAAAATACGCCGCGGGGGCTGGCGCAGGAGAGCGGGAAATCGCAGCTCCTTGGATTCGTAAGGGCCCCCTGTGCCGCCTGCTTGGTCTTGCCCACATCCATGAAGCGCTATCACTTTCCAACGGACGCATGGGTGGGCGACTCGTCCAGGATTGTCCCGAATTCTGTCCCGAGCAATCCATCAATCTCGCTGTAGATTTGCTCATCCTCAAAGAGGTTTTGCCGGATCGAGCCGGACGGGCACGCCGCAACACAGGTACCACATCCCTTGCACAAGGCTTCGTTGAGGAAGGCCTTCTTCGTCTCCTCGACAAAAGAAAGGGCGCTGTAAGGGCAGAGCGGGATGCACGACTTGCATCCGGAACAGAGTTCCTCCACGATGTAAGCCGTGTTCGGCTCCAGCTCGTAGGACTGGGCATCCACCAGGCGCATGGCCTGAGCGGCCGCCGCACCAGCCTGGGCCACCGTATCGGGGATGTCTTTGGGTCCCTGGCAGGCGCCGGCAATAAAAATCCCCTCCGTGAAGGTATCCACCGGGGCCAATTTCGGATGGCGCTCCATGAAAAACCCTTCGGTCGAACAACTGATGTTGAAAAGACGGCGGACCTCCGCGGCATCGGACCGCGGCTCGAGTCCGATCGACAGGACCAAAAGGTCCACCGGAATCTTCAGGACCCTCGAGAGAAGCGTGTCTTCGGCCTGAAGGACCAACCGTCCCTTGCCTTCTTCGGTGGGGTCCGGATATACGTCGCCGACCTTTCCGCGAATCAGATGCACGCCTTCTTCGGCCACGCGGTTATAAAATTCCTCCATGCTCTTTCCCGCGGATCGAATGTCGATATAGAACTCATAGATTTCCGCCTGCGTCCGCTCCTTGATCAGGTGAGCCAACTTGAGGGAGTACATGCAGCACACCCGCGAGCACCACCGGTTGGTGGCGGCGTCCCGCGAACCGACGCAGTGAATGATTCCCACCGATTTGGGCTTGCGGCCGTCCTTGAGGATCAACTCCCCCCCGGTAGGCCCTGCGGCATTTACCAGGCGCTCAATCTCGAGGGCGGTGTAAACATTCGGATAAGTGCCATAGCCATAGTAGGGCACCCGGCGTGCATCAAACGGCTGGAACCCGGTGGCCAACACAATGGTCCCGACTTCAATCTCCCGAATCTCCTCCTTCTGCTCCAGATCGATCGCGTTGCGGTCACAACTCTCGATGCACGTCTTCTTGCATTTGCCCGATTTAAACTGGATACAAGTCTCCGGATCAATAAGGACCACCTGCGGCGTCGCTTGGGGAAAGGGCAAATACACTGGCTTACGTTTGCTCAGCCCCTGATTGAACTCGTCCGCAAAGCGCCCGTCCTTGTACACACAGGCCTCAATACATTCCAGGCATCCCACGCAGAGGTCTTCTCTCACGTAGCGGGGTTTGCGCTTGACCTGCACCGTGTAGTTGCCCACAAATCCGCTGACGCGGGTGACCTCGGAATAAGTCCACAAGGTGATATTCGGATGGTTTTTCACTGCCGACATCTTCGGGGTGAGGATGCAGGCGGCACAATCCAGCGTCGGAAAGGTTTTGTCGAACATGGCCATGTGCCCGCCGATGGTGGGTTCTCGCTCGATCAGGTAAACCCTCTTGCCCGAATCCGCCAAGGTCAGGGCAGCATGAATTCCGGCGATGCCGCCCCCGACCACCAGCACCTCGGGGCGGATGGCGACCTTTTTCGGTTCCAGGGCCTTATGCAGCGCTACCCTCCGAACCGCCGCGCGGACAAGGTCCATGGACTTCTGCGTCGCAGCGACCCGGTCCTCGTGAACCCAAGAGACATCCTCCCGGATATTTACCATTTGGAAAAAGAAGGGATTGAGGCCTCCCTTGGCGGTGGCGGTCCTGAAGGTGTGTTCGTGCAGGAGGGGAGAGCAGGAGGCCACCACGATGCGGTTCAAACGATGGTCACGGATATCCTGTTGAATCAGCGCCTGCCCCGGGTCCGAGCACATGTACTTATAGTCTCGAGACACGACAACGCCCGGCAGCGAAGTGGCGAAAATGGCAACCGCCTTCACATCGACGACACTGGCGATATTGTGTCCGCAATGACAGATGTAAAACCCGATTCGGATTTGATCCTCTTTGTGTCCGTTGCCGCCCTGCATATCAGTCACCTCCCAACGCTTCGGCTAGCAGCTCGACCACATCTCTTACAACCATCTTATTCTCATAGCCCATGACCTTGACCGCGTCCTCAAACCGAGAAACCTCAAGGGGACAAGCCACCGCGAGGACATCGGCTCCCGTCTTGATCGCTTCTTTGACCCTCCGCTCCGACAATCGCTCCATGCCTTTGCTCTTGAAGTAAGTATCCAGCCACATCCCGCCCCCGCCGCCCCCGCAGCAGAGGGAGTTAATATGATGGTGGTCCATTTCCACGAGCTTGATTCCGGGGATGGCTCTTAAGAGGTTCCGGGGTTCCTCGTAAAAGCCGTTGTGCCGTCCCAGGCAGCAGGGATCGTGGAAGGCGACAAGGTGATTCATCTTTCGGGTCAATCGTGGTTTCAATGCTTCGAGGCGGCCGGCAAAAAAAGTGGCGGTGTGTTCGAGCGGGTAATTGAAGCCGTAAGCAGGATAGAGATACTTAAAGGCGTCATAGGCGTGGGCCCCGCCCGTCAAGAACGTCTTGAACTGGTACTTCCGAAACACCCCTACGTTCCGCTCCCGGAGGGTGTCAAACAAGCCGGCTTCCCCCACAAGCCGGGCACACTCTCCCGCGCATCGCTCCTCATTCCCGAGGATGGCGAACTCCACCCCCAGGGCGTGCAGCAGCTTCGCCACGGCGCGGCTGTTGTCCTGACCCCGGGGATGATAGGAGGTATAGCACTCCACGAACCACAGAACATCGGTGGGTCGAGGATCATCCGTGAGAATGCGGATAGGGAAATCAAGGGTCTTGACCCAGTCCGCTCTTTTTCGCGGTGAGAGGCCCTGCGGATTTCCGTAGCGCAGAGTATTCTGCAAGGCAGCCTGCAGCTCCGTGGGAACCTCGGGGAGGTTGGCGAACATCTCCTGTTTGATCAGAGGAAGAAGGACCTCAGTCAAATGGATCCCCCTCGGGCATTTTGACATACAGGCATAACAGGCGACACAGTTCAGAAGACTTTCAGAATGAAAGACCTCCTCAATCAGGCCGTCACGGAGCATGGCGATAATCCGCCGGGGGGGATACTCCATGAATTCCCCATAAGGGCAAGTCCCGGCGCACATTCCGCATTGAATACAGGACAGAACCTGCCGTCCTTCAGGGATCTCGTAGAGGGAATCCAAGGTGAGATCAGACAGAGCCTTCGCTGCCTCTTGGGTTGTAAGCATCGGTTCCTCCATTCCTACGGTTGTGCGGCTTGCCACACGAGTTCCGACAGGTCTCTCACCTCGATTTCCGCCTCCGTCCCGGTGGTCTTGGCGGCATCACGAAACATGGCGATGTCCTTGGGGCAGGTGATGACCAGGGCTTGAACCCCGGGAAGAGCAGCAGCTTCCCGGATGCGGTTCTCGGCCGGCCTTTCCTGAATGCCCGGGGTGTCCTCCATCCAAATCCGCCCACCTCCGGCGCCACAGCAAAAACTGTGGGAGCCATTGCGGGGCATCTCGACCAGCCGGTTGCCCAGGGAGCGAATGACGCTGCGGGGCGCGTCATAGATGTCGTTGTATCTCCCCAGATAACAGGGATCCTGGTAGGTGACACCATAATGCAGTCGTCTCTTGAGGGGAAGTTGACCCGTTTGAATCAACTCTGCAATGACCTCCGTGTAATGACGTACTTCAGGCACGCCGTTCGAGTGATTGCCCTTGTGCTTCCCCGACGCGCCATTGCCGAAGTACTCGTTCTTCAGGGTGTTGTAAGTGTGGGGATCGGTGGTCACCATTCTTCGAAACTTGGCCTTGGAGAGTGCCTGCAGGTTCTTATCCTTGAGGGAATCAAACAGGCCCTCCTCCCCGATGCGGCGCACATCGTTTCCTGCATTGCGCTCGCCTTCATAGAGAATCCCGAAGTCGAGGCCGGACTCATGAAAGATCCGAGCGGTCGTTCGAGTGATCTCCTGTACCCGGGGATCGAAGGAAGCGTAGTCTCCCACGAACCAAAGGTAATCGACCGGCTCCTTGCGGGCGTCTTTGATCTTGAAATCGAGGCCTTGAGTCCATTTGGCTCGCATTCGGTCCGACTTTCCAAATGAGTTTCCATAGCGGCTGAGACTGGTCAACGCCTCCTGCAAGGACCGGCCCACTGAGCCCTGAGTGACAAGATGCCGGCGCATTTCGAGGATCAATGGAAAATGCTCGTTCATGACCGGACATCGCTCCATGCAGGAATGGCAACTGGTGCACGCCCACAGCTCCTCTTCGGAAATGAGGTCTCCCACGAGGGCCCGACCTGCAGTGCCGGGAGACGCGCCGTTGGTTCGCACTCCCAGCCCTGCTTCCAGGACGTGCTCCTTCAGGTGATGCACGAGCATCCTGGGGGAGAGGGTTGAGCCCGAGGCCACAGCAGGGCAGGCCCGATCGCATCGGCCACACTCAGCGCACGCCATGCCGTTGAGCAGCTGTTTCCAGGTGAACTCGTCCCATCGGGAAGCTCCTTCCATCGTCTTTTCACTCGATTCCCTCGAACTCAAATCACCCTTCGGATTCAGCGCGCTGAAGAACACATTGAAAGGCGAAGCCAGTAGATGGAGGTGTTTCGAGTAAGGCAGGTAGGCAACGAAGAAAAGGACAACAGCCTGGTGTACCCAAAACATCGCAAAAAAGAGTGGCCAACCCAATGCGGGGGAAGTTGTCAACCGGGCGCCATTGGTCCCGAGCCACCGGTCGATGAAAGTCAAGGAGGCCGAGTCGTATCCACCAATCGCGGTCCGGATCTCCGCCCCGAGAAGGAGGGTGCCCATCAAAATTGTGATCAGGCTCAGGATCAGATTGGCGTCCCCTGTTCTTTGAAGGTGAGGGGGAGCGAAAAAGAAGCGGCGGACGGCTGCGACAGTGATAGCCACCAGCGTCAGAATGCCAAGCGTCTCCATCAGCATTCTGACAACCGTCACTTCATCAGGATATGGAATCGGCAGGAAGGGAAGCAAACCTCGAGCCAGGCTCCACGCAAATGCGCCGGCGTAGAGGAGAAAGGTCCAGAAAATGACAAGGTGAGCGAGTCCGATCAGAGGCTCTTCGAGGAGACGCTTCTGTCCCAGCACGTGGACAATTACATTTCGAATGCGGGTTGGAACATGATCAAATCGGTAGTCCGGACGAGCTCGACGCAGGAGTCGAACCAGGCCGATCACCCGCCGGCCAAAGATCCCAAAGCAAACCACCGCCGCGACCCAGAAGAGAATGTAGGCGGGTATGCCAAGAACCTTCATCGTCGCGGGATCCATGATGATCACCCCCTTACTTTTTGAGTTTTCAGTTCCTCCGTCAGCAGCGGCAGGAGTTCGAGAACATCCTGGCAGACCCCGTAATGGGAAACGTTAAAGATAGGCGCTTTGGGATCCGTATTAATCGAGATGATGAGCTGGGCGCCCTTCATCCCCTCGGTGTGCTCCGGAGCCCCGCTGATTCCCAGTGCAAGATAGAGCTTGGGTTTCACGATCATTCCCGACTTGCCGACCTGCCGGCTCAGCGGTAACCATCCCTGGTCAATCACCGGCCGAGAGGCGCACACGGCCCCTCCCAGGGCCGCTGCCAGTTCCTCAGCCAACTGGAGGTTGTCCTGGCTTTGAATGCCGCGTCCCACCGCCACCAGAACGTCCTGCTGTGTGATGTCCACATCCCCGGCATCCGGCTCGATAAATCGCTTAAAGGTGACCTTCGTCTCCTCTCTTCCGACCTCGATGATCTCTACCGGAGGGACGCGGTCACTCCTGCCGGCCTCGGGCGTGAAAGAGCCCGGATAAATGCTGACGATGCCGCGGTTCTCCGGCAGGCGGATGTCCGCGAAGATCTTTCCCCCGAAGAGTTGACAGGTCAGAATGACGGCTTGATCTTTGATCTGCAAATCTTTGCAGAAATTGACAAAAGGGATTTCCGTCCGGGCGGAAAGAACAGGTCCGACTCCAATGAAAATATTGGTCCCGGGGATAAGCACAAGCGCCGCCGGCTTTTTACTCATCAGGTTCGATATCGCAGCGGCAACCACATCCGGGGTCGGCATTTCGAGGAAGGCGCCGTCGAGAACAATCACAGAGTCGGCCGTGCCCAACTTCGAAGAGAGGGAAGCGGAGCCCTTTCCCAGCAAGACTGCATGAAGCGGGATCTCCAGAGTCGCGGCGATTTCTCTGCCAAGCCCCAACATTTCGAACGTGGTGTCGGTGAGTTCACCTCTCAATTGCTCGGCGATGACAAATATTCCATTTTTCATTTTTGATTACCTCCTAAGCGAGCGCTCGCTTGGACAAAATTTCAACGAGTCTCTCGGCGATTTCATTGGGTGAGCCTTCGATCATCTCCGCCATGCCTGCCACCTCGGGCTTGTAGAGCTGTTCCACCGGCAATCGGCCAAGGGAGTCGGGGCAGGGGACTTCTCGAGGTTCGATCTTCATGGTTTTCATGACAGAGCGGACTTTAGCAACAGGAACGTAGCGGGGAGGTTTTTCCGCCGCCTGAATCCCCAGCACAGCGGGAATAGGCACTTCGAATTCACCCCGCAACCCGCCTGCAAATTCCTTCATGACGAGAGCTTTCTTTCCCTCAGGCTCGAGTTCGATCCCCGTGACCACTCCGATATAGGGGAAGCCCAGTCCTTCAGCCAGGCACGGGCTGAGTTCACCTTCGAGATCATCAATCGCCTGGGAGCCGGTCAAAATCAAGGTGTCGGAGGTCAGCAGTTGCGGATCGCTCCGCAGGAAGGTGGAAAGAATCTGAGCCGCGACGGGGCCGCTGAGACCTGAAAAATCGCCGATGATTTTGATGGCGCGATCAGCCCCTTTAGCCAGGGCCGTGAACAGCGCTTCCTCCAGCTCGGGGGCTTCGAAGGCCACCGCGGTGACTTTGCCCCCGTGTCTTTCCTTCAAGAGCAGACTCTGTTCCAACGCGTGCTCATCGGGCTCGCTCAGTTTCAGCCGCAGCCATCCGGTGTCCAGAGACTTTCCGTCTGACCCTACTTCCAATTCCTCCACAACATCAGGAACCATCTTCAGACAGGTAATAATGTTCATTGATGTTTACCTCCCGTTCTTTTTTATCAGGCTGTACTCCTCCTGCGTCCAACTCTCCAGAACCTGTTTCGCCCGCTCAACAAAGAGGGGGAGGGCCTCGGTTGCGGCCAGGGTCAGTCCCTCTCCCAGGCGGTAAGGATTTTCGACTTCAAGGGCCAGCACTCGAATCTCTGAAGCAATGGGGATGCCCAGGCATCGGGCGACCCTGACCGCATCAGCCAAGCCGGAGTAGTGAGGAGACGGTGCCACAGCCTTCTCGAAGTCTTGGCCGGTAAACTCCAGGATCGTACCCGGGGCATAACGGCCGGTGAATGCGGCATCCAGAAATAGAACATGGGCTCGATTCTCCAGGAACTCCAGCAAGTCCACTCCGGACCCGGCCGATTCAACGATCTCCAAATCACCGTAGGCTCCTTTCCGAAGCTCTCGCGCGGCAAGGAGACCGATGGCATCGTCGCCCAGGAGTTCATTGCCGAGGGCGACCACAAGGTTCGAAGACTGTGTCGCGCTCATCTTGCTACCTCCTTCAAAACGCGGCCATCGCGGTCGCGGATTCGTGCGATCAAGGGCATTTGACCGGGAAAGGAATGGGTTGCACAACCATGACACGGATCATAGGCTCGGAACGCCATTTCTATCTGGTTCAGCAAGCCTTCGGAAACCTGTCCCGCATGAATCAAACCTTTGGCGCTTTTTTCGACACTCATCGCCATGCGAGCCGCGTTGTTTTGAGTGGCGACGATGAGGTTGACGTTCCGAATGATGCCGTTCTCATCGGTCTCGTAATGGTGCACGAGGGTCCCGCGGGGTGCTTCCACCACTCCGATCCCCACCGCCGGCGTCGATTTCGGAATGACCCGAAGATCCCTGCTGGTGATAT
The DNA here is from genome assembly GCA_020073085.1 of Terriglobia bacterium. NCBI lineage: Bacteria > Pseudomonadati > Acidobacteriota > Terriglobia > Terriglobia bacterium. The sequence goes on from JAIQFV010000011.1 coordinate 64,238, forward strand.
CAGGATCATGGATGAGTTCGATCATCCGCTCCGCGGCATAGACCATCTCCACAACCCGCGCCCAGTGGTTGGCCAGGGTGTGGTGGACCGGCTTGTCTCCCAGCACGGCAAATAGCTCTTCGCGTGCCTTCTGGGCCTGGGGCGTTGCCATGCCTTCGGAAGCGTTCAAGCGCGCCAGAGGCGCCACACAATAGACGCCGCTCTCCGGACCATCGACAAAGCCATTCCATCCTTTGCGCTTGAGATAGGAGAACTTCACGTAGCTCCAAGGTTCCACATGCTCGGCGATCTGGTCCAGATATTCCCCGGGCGGAAACTTCACAAACTCCTTGCCGGTGGGATCGACAACCCGAATCTTCCCGTCATAGAAATTAACGCGGTTCTCCGCATCCACCATTCCCATGTAATAGGTCTTGTGGGTAAAGGTGTCCGAGGTGATCAGCTTGACATAGCCTTCATTCTTGAGGATGAGGTCTTTGAAGACCTGCAGAGTGAAGAGAGCGAACTCCAATCCGTCCCCGGCCAGCTCTTTGAACTTGGGAAGTTCTTCTGCCGCGATGCCTTTCGCGACTCCGCCCGGCAATCCAAAAACCGGATGAATCACTTTTCCGCCCACGTAGGTGATCAGCTCGCGGAGGCGACGACGCATCGAGATGACTTTCTTTCCTACCTCGACCCCGACCTTCTGAATCACCCCGACCACATTCCTGAGCTCTTTGGGGGCATCGGGACCGACGATGAAATCCGGGCCGCCGAGGATGTACACATGAAGGGCGTGATCTTCGAGCATGAAGGTGTTGTAGATGAGTTCGCGGATTTTCCTGGCGGCCGGCGGCGGTTCGACCTTGTACAGATCATCGAGTGCCTTGGTCGCCGCCATGTGGTGGGCTGTAGGACAGACTCCGCAAATGCGGCTGGTAATCTGGGGCATGTCTTCGGCGGGACGTCCCTTGCAGAAAACTTCAAATCCTCTCAATTCCGGAACCTGGAAATAAGCGCGGTCAACCTCGCCGCGGTCGTCCAAAAAAATGTCGATCTTGCCGTGGCCTTCCAGACGAGTGACGGGGTCGATCGTGATCCGCCGTCTGTCTTCCGCATAGGTGGCGTTCGCCTGGGTTTGTGCTAGGTTCCAAACCTTCTGGATGGGCTCGTCCATAGTCATTTCACCTCCACGGCGTCATCGCGGACTGCTAACTTTCTGCGTAGCAGGGAAGCGGCGAGGCCGTACCGATAGAAAGTCCCAACGGGATCCGGGATCCCCGAAAGTATCCGATCGATCTCTGGCTCGGTATTGGCATCGACCGAGGAGCATAGGGAAGAAAGAATCTTGGCGCCCTGGTCCTTGACGCGTGAGGTCGGTCCAAAACAGCCGGTGCACGGCATGTTGCCCTGCACGCAGAGGGCTTCGCATCCCCCCCGGGTCGCCGGCCCCATGCAAACAATCCCTTGTGCGAGCAAGCACCTTTCGGGATCGATGTCAGTCCAAAGAGGGCGCTTGAATTCGGTGATTTTCAGGTCCGTCGGCTTGGAATCCTTCCGCGGGCAGTCTTCACAGAGTGCAACGTCCGGGGCAAGAACGGACCCTTTCGCCGGCAGCTTTCCCGAGAGAAGCGTCAAAATGGCCTCTTTCAGGATTTTGGGAGTAGGCGGGCACCCGGGAAGGTAGTAATCCACTTCCACCACCTGGTTCAACGAGCGGACCATCTTCCTGAATTCCGGAAGGGTGGCTGTCCGGCCGTCTTCCTTAACTTCCAGTAGGGGTCTTGTTCCTTGCGGGTTTTGAACCGTCGGCGCCTCCTCGTAAACATACTTCAGGATCTGCTCGCGGTCGAACTGGTTGGCCAGACTGGGAATTCCTCCCAGATGTGCGCACGAGCCGTAGGCCACCAGGAGCCGGCTCTTGCGGCGCATCAACTGGACCATTTCCTCCTGTTCTGAGGTTCGCAGGGCGCCATTGACCAGGCTCACCAGGATGGAACCATCGGGCATGGCCTCGACATCTTTCTTTTTGAAATCGAGGGCCACCGGCCAAAAGACGATGTCCACGGCATCCAGCACCATGAGAATGTCTTCGGCCAGATCAACGACTGACTCTTCGCAGCCACCGCAAGACGCACACCAATAAAAAGCAATCTTGGGCTTATCCGGCATGGGCGGCCACCTCCTCTTCTTCCATTTTTTCGGCGGACATTTTGAGTTCCGAGTCCCATTCTCGGAATCGGGAGGGGAGCTCAAGAGGTCCGAGGGCCCTCACCCTCTCTACCATGTCATTCACCACGAGTTTGACCTTTTCTCCTTCGGACGCGGAAATCCATTCCAGGCGAAAGCGGTCCTCCTCGATTCCCATCTCACGGAGGATTCGCTTGAAAAGCTGAAATCGGCGCAGGGCTTTGTAGTTGCCTTCCTGGTAATGACAATCCCCCGGATGGCACCCGCCCACCAGAACGCCGTCGGCCCCTCGCGCAAAAGCATCGAGGATGAACTGGGGGTCAACGCGTCCGGAGCACATCACGCGAATGATCCTGGCGTTGGGGGCATGTTTCAATCTCGAAACACCGGCAAGATCCGCCGCCGTATACGTGCACCAGTTGCAGAAAAAGGCAACAATGCGCGGCTCCCACCGGCCCGGTGAATCCGTCGTTTCGTTCATGTTCGGCTCGTGAGACATGTTCACCTCCAAAACAGTGAAGGTTCCCGGTCCCGACCAAGGAGGAGGTCACACATTCCAGTGCCCGGCTGAATGACTTCGGCCTCGATCTGCGGTATCCGGCCGGAGAAGCTGCCCGGAAGGCAGGGGAGACGGCCTTGACACAGGGATGCGTTGAGAGAGGCTCTTCGCCTTTCGGTCAGAGAGAGAGGTTTGTTGCAGAAGTTGGAAGGGGATTCGGAAAGGGGTTGGTCGACCTCAGATCGGCTTCGAGTCGTCTCCGCATTCTCGAGCAAAACGCCCCGAGGATGATTCGGATGTCCTTTGTCAATAAACCTGACACGGTTCTCCCTTGGCATCCCGGCATCCGCGATCTTCTCTCCACAGATGCCAGGACTCAGGTTACGCAGATCCGGGGAGTAAGAATATGATTCCGTATGATCTGTCCACAGTCTATTTAAGCATCTCCTGCACGATAGTCAGCTTAAGAGAATGTGTGGCGCAAGAGATGCACGGGTCATAGTTGCGTACCACTTGCTCACACTGCCAAGTCAGCTTGTCCTTAGGTAGATGAATATTCTTTGTCACAAACTGCCGCAAATCCGCCTCAATGGTCTTCTGGTTTTGGGAGGTGGGCGGAACGATTTTGGCGTCCGAGATGAGGCCCGCGTCGTCGATGTCGTAGCGATGATACAGAATTCCGCGCGGGGCCTCGGTGCATCCGAATCCCGTGGCGGCGTGCGGTTCGTATTCGACGAACGGGCGCTCGGGCGCCTCATACTCGTCGATAATCCTCAAGGCCTCGTCGCAGGCATAAAGCGTCTCGATGGCCCGAACCACAATGCTTTGAAAAGGGTTGCGGCACACCGCGGGAAGCCCCGCGGCCCGGGCAGCATCCTGAGCCAGGGGTGAGAGCTGTTCAAAGTTCAGATTGTACCTTGCCAGGGGCCCCACAAAGTACGCTCCCCGCACCTTGAGCTGGGAATGCAGGGCATTGGAGTGCTCGACGTGTTCTTCGACAAAGTGATGATCGTACTCACGGATGGAGATGTTCAGGCCCTTATTGGAGATCAATCTTCCCTCATTGAATGGATACTCCTCAGGGTGGTGCAGAGCGACGAACTCGTAGTCCTGTTCAAACTCGGGGAACGGAAGGTCGGCCGTCCACTGTACCGTGTCAAGCGCCGCGTCCCGGGCCCATTTGAGTTTTTCAGCGAGGGGTGCCAGTTCCCGCTTGGTGGGGACCTTATAAAATCCTCCCACCCGGACGCTGACGGGATGGATCTCGCGTCCTCCCAGGAGGATCACCAGGTCATTCCCGATCTTTTTCAGCTTCAAGGCGCGCTCGACCACCGCGGCGTGGTCTTTTGCCATCTGGATGACATCCTGGTAACCGAGGAAATCCGGCGCATGCAACATGTAGATGTGCAGGGCATGGCTTTCAATCCACTCCCCGCAATAGAACAGCCGGCGCAAGGCCCGGAGTTGACCGCCCACCTTGACGTCAAAGGCCGCCTCAATGGCGTGCACGGAGCTCATCTGGTAGGCGATCGGGCAGATCCCGCAGATTCGAGCCACAATGTCGGGAACCTCAGTGTGGTGTCGTCCTCGAAGAAAGGCCTCGAAGAAGCGGGGCGGCTCGAAAATATTGAACCGCACCTCGGCCACCGCGCCGCCTTGCAGCTTGATGAATAATCCGCCTTCGCCCTCCACTCGGGCCAGGAAATCCACTTCAAGTTTCTTGCCCCGGGCCTTTGCAACTTTCATAAAGTATGCCTCATTGGTTGTTGACGGACTTGTCCGCAAAAACGGACGTCATTGAAGTTGTCAAAGCCCCTAGACGGTTCAGCGTAGGGGCGTCCGCCCCGGCGGACGCCCCTACAGGAAAGCTGACATTCAAGTGTCACTTCTCATGGGCCTCGCTCTCCCGGCGAAACGCCTCCGCATAGGCATTGAATCCCCGGTACGTCCGCATAATCTCCCGGTCCTTCACCCCGTGGTCCCTCCACCATCGGCTCAAGGCATCCGAGTTAGGAGTCTCCTTCGGACCAAAGCAGCCGTAACAGCCGCGGGAGAAAGAAGGGCAAATCGCGCCGCATCCCGCCTGGGTGACCGGTCCGAGACAAATCGTTCCCTGCGCGGCCATGATACAGACCGTGCCTCGCCGCTTGCACTCCATGCACACGCCGTAGGTCGGGGTGTTTGGCTTCCGGCCATTCAGGAAAGCACTGAGGACCTCGACCAATTGATGTTTGTTGATCGGGCAGCCGCGAAGTTGGAAATCGACAAAAACGTGATCTGCAATGGGGGTCGACTTGTTGAGTGTTTTGATATATTGGGGCGAGGCGTAGACGATGGGAACATAGCGCTGGACGTCAGTGAAGTTCCGGAGCGCCTGGATTCCCCCGGCTGTGGCGCACGCACCGATGGTGACCAGGAATTTTGAGGCACGGCGTACTTTATGGATGCGCTCGGCGTCGTGAGGGGTCGTAATGGACCCTTCAACCAGGGAGATATCGTACGGCCCATTGATCACCGCACGGGAGGCTTCAGGGAAGTTGGCGATCTCAATGGCCCCGACCACGGCGAGCAATTCGTCTTCACAGTCCAGCAGGCTTAATTGACACCCATCGCAGGATGCGAACTTCCAGACTGCGAGTTTCGGCTTGCGCTTTTGGGCCATGTCATATCTCCCATTTCGTTAACAAATCCTTGATGCGGCCGTAGACGAAAACCGGCCCGTCTTTACAAACAAAGACCGGACCGAACTGACAGTGACCACAAAAACCGATGGCGCATTTCATGTTGCGCTCCATGGAAATATGGATGTTGTCGGTCTTGACCCCGCGTTTCAAAAGCTCCATGACTGTAAATCGCATCATGACTTCGGGTCCACACACCATGGCGGTCGTGTTGCGGGCATTGAATGGGGCCTTTTGGATCAACGTCGTGACCACCCCCACATTGCCTCGCCAGCCTCCCATCGCCCGGTCCACCGTCACGTGGACCTCCAGGTCAAAATGCGCGCGCCAGCGCTCCAGCTCCCGGGGAAAGAGAATCTCTTCCGGCGTGCGGGCTCCATAGAGCAGCACCACCTTGTCGTAGTGGTCGCGTTGCGAGAGCAACTGGTACATGGCGGGACGCAGCGGGGCCAGGCCTATTCCCCCGGCCACGATGACGATATCGCTCCCCGCGGCGACATCCACCGGCCAATGGCTGCCGAACGGTCCCCGCACCCCGAGGATATCGCCTCGTTTGAGGCGTCGCATGGCTTTGGTCACCGTCCCTACCGCGCGCGTCGTGTGCACCAGCATCTTTGTCTTGGTGGGATCGCCACTGATGGAAATGGGGACCTCGCCGACGCCGAACACATAGAGCATGTTGAATTGTCCGGCCTGGAACGAGAATCCATCTCCGCCCCGGGCGGGCTCGAGCTCCAGGGTAAAGGTGTCGTGCGTTTCCTGCCGGACCCTCTGGACGCGAAAGGGAGAGGGCACCATCGGGTCAGAAGTGCTGAGGCTCATTAATTCGTGCCTTTCAAGAAGGGTTGCCATAAATGTCCAGGAGTTGCAGTCTCGTGGCCTCCAACCGCTGTTCCATGATGTGGGCAAAACGCTTCAACAGTTCGTATCCCAAATCATGGTCACTTTCACATTTGACGCGCAGGCACTTGCCATCCAGAGCGATGGCGCGTGTCGGCTCCACGGCGCGCGCGTCGAAATGCCATTGGTAGGGGGGAAGCAGCCAGGACCATCCCAGAATCTCGCCGGCGCTCACGGTTTGAACGGTGAGCGATCCCCGGTTGGGGGTCCGGATTTCCACCGCCACCTTGCCTTCACGAATGATGTAGAACTGATTGGCTTCCTCTTCCTCGCGAAAGAGGTATCTGCCGGCTTCGAAACGAACGTTCGAGGCGCATCCGACCACCAGGTCCAGATGTCGCGGGGAAAGATCGCTTAGAAACGGATGCTCTGCCAGGATCGGTTGAAGTGTGTCTAACATTATTGCTCCTCCTTCGATGAGAGGGCTGCACTGTCAGTGGATCCAGCCTGCCGGATGGCGAGAACTTCTTCTGTCAGATCGATGGCCACGGGACACCAGGTGATACATCGCCCACAACCCACGCATCCCGAACTGCCAAATTGATCGATCCAGGTGGCCAGTTTGTGGGTGAGCCATTGCCGATAACGGGACTTGCGGGAAGCCCGGACACTTCCCCCATGGATGTATGAAAAATCAGTCGTGAAACAGGAATCCCACTTCCGCCAGCGTTCGGCCTCGGTGCCGGCCAGGTCGGTGACGTCTTCTACGGTGGTGCAGAAACACGTGGGACACACCATGGTGCAGTTCGCACAGTTCAAGCACCGTTCCGCCACCTCATCCCATCGAGGGTGCTCAAGATTGCGATATAGCAATTCCTTGATCTCGTGGGTATTCAGCTGGCGTCCCATGTGCTGTGCGGCCTGGGAAACGATATCTGAAGCTGTCTTTATCTCTTTTGCTGATGCCTCCTCATGGGGAACCTCCCGGAGGAGTTCGGTACCCCGGGCCGTTCCCGCTTCCACAAGGAAATCATGCCGACCATCGACACTGATCTCGGTCAAGGCCAGGTCAAACCCAAAAGTGACTTCAGGGCCCGTGCCCATGGACTCGCAGAAGCAGGTCCCGCCGGGCTGTGTGCAATTCACGGCAACGATGAAGACGTTTTCGCGGCGGGAAGAATAAGTGGGATCTCGAAAGGCCCCCTGGGTTAATACCTTGTCCTGGATGGCGATCGCCTGGAGTTCACACGCCCGTACCCCCAGGAAAGCGAGTTTGGGGACTTCCTGGGTCTCTGGAGGGATCTCAAACCCGTTTCCTTCACGATTTGCCTTCCACATGCGGAGGACCGCCGGATGAAGAAATTTCTTCCACGAGTGCGGTCCGAGGGCATAACCAAAGGCGGCTCCGTCGTTGCGCTTCACCAGCCGATAGGAGCCGCCCTTCTGTTCATCGGTCCATCCCACCGGAAGTTCGGCAGCAGAAGTCAGTTCGTCATAAATGATGGCGCCTTCAGCCACCTTGGGCCCCATCACCTGGTAGCCGTGGAGGCGCAAGGCCTCAATCAGCGTCTGAAGCTGCTGGCCCTGGATCCGGACTCGATCGTGAGTTTGATGCGGAGGTACGCTCATATCACAAAGCCTCCATGGGGGAATTATATTAACTTGAGAAAACTTTCACAAGTGTTTTTCTTGATTGAACAATTCCTCGAAATAAATCCTTCGTATCGTTTAATTTGGGCGGCCGCCGGGGAAATCAAGATCGAAAATGGCGAGAATGCCGGGAGAATGCAGACCTTCTTTCATTTGATTGTGGCTCGTCAAGTTGGTATGGAAGTGGTGGCCCGACTATCGGAGTTATAATATCGTCCGACTTAAGTCTGATCGGAGCGGATCACATTCCTGGGAGGACACATGAACCCGGTGGACGTGGTGGGATTGGGAAGCTGTACGGTTGATTTTTTTGCCTTGGTTCCACGGTTGATTGGGGCGGAGGAAAAAATCAATGTCGATCGGTTGGAGGTCCACGCCGGTGGTGTTACGGCGAACAATCTGACCCAGGTCGCTCGCCTAGGTGCGCGCGCCGGGTGGTTCGGGTTGATCGGCGACGACGCCAATGGCCGGGTCATCATGGACGCCTTTGCCTCCGACCACATGGACACAAGCGCGGTCGAAATTGTTCAGGGAGAACTCTCCTCGATGACCTGGATCCCGGTGGATACCCGCGGCGAGCGGTGTATCTACATGTTTCCCAATGTCACGGCCAAAGTGACCCCCGAACAAATCCGCACCCGGTTTGGCCCCTACATCCGCCAGGCCAAACATCTTCATACTGAGGCTTCACAACTCCCTTTGGCCCCCGTGCTGGAGGCCATCCGTATAGCGAAATCCTCGGGGGTCAAAGTCCTGTTTGACCTCGATGTGGATCCGACTTACTTTGTCGAGTCAGGCTTGGGATCAGAAGGCGAACTCGAAGAGGCGTTGCGGTTGACCGACGTTTTAAAACCCTGCAAGACGGCGGCCCGGGAACTTACCCGGCAGAACGACTATGAACGAATGGCCGAAAGTCTGCTTGCACTGGGTCCGGAGATGGTGGCGATTACCATGGGCGGTGACGGTTGCCTGCTGGCCACGAAGGGATCCAGGGTGCATCGTTCCTCATTTGAAGTTAAGGTCGTCGACACCACGGGTGCCGGGGACGCCTTCATGGGGGGGCTTTCTTATGCACTGCTTCAAGACTGGCCGCTCGATCGCGTCGCCGCCTTTGCCAATGCGTGTGCCGCCCTGTGCTGCACCCAGGTTGGGGCTCGATCGATGTCCAACCGGCAGGAGGTAGAGGAACTCATCATCGCCAATCAACACCAATGAATCTTCTTTTCCTTTCGTGAGCTCTGCAGGCAGGCGCAGGCATCAAGAAGAACGCGATGCCTGCGGCACCCGGTATTGAGTCTTCGAAAAGGTTTTCCCGCGAAATCGGCGACTCTGCGGTGAGCCCCAGTCCTTTAGGAAGCGAAATCAATCGAGATCGATGTCGCGAATAGGTTTTACGTTGGGTTCATCCTTGGTTTTCTCAAGGGCCGCTGCAAACTTGCGTTCGAGCAGTTGAGCGTGGGTTTTCATCTCTTCGGCGCTCTGGTTGAAGAGGGCGTCGCGGCGTGCCTCCTCCGCTTTCAGCAACTCTGCCGCCCGGTCCAGGTCGACGGTTGCAGCCTTTTTGGGGGGCGTCACGTGACCGATGACCTTGCCGAGTTGCGGATCGACATCAAGCCGGGCCCCGCAACAGGGGCATGGAACCACAAAACTGGCCGCTCTCTTCTCATCCATGGGCTTCATGCTACTCGTATGATTTAGTGGTGTCAATCTGTGGGTTATTTCGATGTCAAACCGATTGAAGACACTCGGATCCAAAGGGGGATCGTCCAACCAGATTTTGGTCAGCCGGGGGGGGTGGGATTGAGGTGCTATTCCCGGACGGAACTACTCGTCAGACAGTGACCGGGCCTGGTGTGATTCGGAGAGATTGACCGATGACGATAAAACTTGATAAGAAATGGGTTCAGTATCTTTCCCGTCAACCGGAGACGGGGTTGGGCTATCAAAAAGTGGACATCCGACTGAAGGACAATCGGGTGCGCACCAATGTCTTGGTTCTCAATGCTGAAGAATTGGAATTGCCGGAGGGATTGAGTGGAACTGAGATCAAAGAAATCCACCTTCATCGAGATGACCAACGGACGTGATTGAACGGCCAATTCGCAATCCACCCATCTCAACCCGCTAATTTTCCTCCTCCATTTTGAACCATACTCCTGAGTTCCGAAGTTAAGGGCGTCAACTAAGCGTTAGGTTCTTCGATTCAAATCGATTGGGATGGAATGAAGAAAGAATGGCAGTGTTCGGTCTTTGGAGGGACCGAAGAAAGCGGGAGAGATCTGACTCTGTTCTGTCGATTCATGCTTTTCGAGCGAGGCGGGGCTGTCGCTTTAGGCCCGGAGGGCGCTCAGATTGTAGCCCCGTCTGAGTCCCGCGCTTTTTCTTTTTGCGGGGCGAGGGCGGGGTAGCAAAGGGAGAGGATGCGAGAGCCCCGCTGGCGGGGCGAAACGAGGTGCCAGATCCAAGTATGCAGAACATCCTCTTCGATGCCACGCACTCGGAAAGAGTTCGCCCCCTCTTGCGTAAAAGAGATCTTCCGAGGGCGCTCCCGCTGCCAGGAAAACTTCCAGTGTCCTGGTGTGGCTTCGTGAATTCAACCGGTGCGGTTGGGCTCTCCTAATTCGTGAAACGAGAAGGGTAACGGGGGACGGAGACAAAGCATTGCGGAGAGGAACATGCCAGGGAATTATTGTAGGGATGTCCGAAGATCCATTCGGCAGATTCTTTCGCCCCGCCAGCGGGCCTCGGATGTCATTGGGGAGACCGTTACCCCACCCTCGCTCCGCCCCGCAAAGAACGCGGGATGGAGCTTCTCGCCACGGCGGATCTTCGACAGGCGGGGGTACTATCTGGCGGCCCTCCGGGCCTAAAGGGACAAAGGCCTTGCTCGAAAAGCATCCACTAATGGGAATCGAAACTTCCTTCGACATTAATCATAGCCTTCAACTTCGGAATTCGGGTTAATGGCGCTCCAGAAGACTCCTCTCTTAGAAAAGTAAAATGCGAGATGCGACGCTCCATATTTAGGCCTTTAGCCAGATGCGATGCTTTGGCGGCCAAATCCTGGGCTGGAAATTGCCGCTTGCAGGGGCCTCCTGATCGAGATTAGTTGCGAATGATCGAATGGTTTTGGCGTTAGGCGCCAATAGTTACATCCCCCATTCACTACCATAATGTGTTACTTCAGTTCATACTTATTACATTAATGTTTTAATATACTTAATAAGAATTGATATCATGTATTGTCATTGTATCCCAAGGAGGGTTTATGGAAACCTATGCCACCATCAAGGGCCAGGTGGTCATTCCGGCAAGGCTCAGAAAGAAATTCAACATCAAGGCGGGAACCAGAATTCATGTGACTGAAGGGGAGGATGAGATCATCCTGAAGCCGATCACAAGAACCTTTTATGACAAGCTCCGAGGTTCTCTGAAAGGCAAAGGGGTATTGAAGGCCCTGGCAGAGGACCGGGCCCGCGAAAAGGAGCGATGACATGGCGGCCACCAAGGTGCTGGACAGTCGAGCGCTGGTGGCCTTTTTCGAAGATGAGGCCGGCGCTGAAAAAGTGGAGGACCTGCTCCTGAAGGCGGAGGAAAGCGGGAAACCGCTGCTCCTGTGCGTCGTGAACTGGGGTGAGGTCTGGTACAACATCGCGCGTCGCCAGGGAGAGCAGGTGGCGGACCGGTTCATGGACGACATCGGCAAAATGGCGATTGAGATCGTCGATGCCGGCCGCGAACTCACCCTGCTTGCCGCGAAATTCAAGGCCAAGCATGCCATGGCCTACGCCGATTGCTATGCCGCCGCCCTGGCAAAGCTGCATCGATGCGATCTGGTGACAGGGGACAAGGAATTTGAATCAATTGCTGGGGATGTCAGGATCCAATGGGTGCGGTGACATGAGATTGTCAGGAAGCAGGGGTTGACATTCCTCCCCCGGGAAAGAACTCGCGTCGGCGCGCTGAGAATCGTCAATATGCTAAGTCCGCAGACTTGGCGACGGGATCTCAGGATCGAAGTTGCCGATGGTAGAATCCTGATTCTGGTGAACCATTTCTTCTAACCGACTGACTTACTCGCTGTCCCGCCCCCCCGTAATGCGGCCGCCTCGACAATGCCGATGGTCGTGAGGTTGACCACCTCTTCCGCGGTCGCTCCATACTGAAGCAGGTGAACGGGCAAGCGCGTGCCCATGAGGATGGGTCCGATGGGAACGGCGCCTCCAACGTTTTCGAGCAACTGCACCGCCAGATTTCCCGAGTGCAGACCGGGAAAGATGAGAACGTTCGCGTCCTTCTCAAGGTCCGAAAAAGGGAAGTGCTGCAATCGAATAGAGCTGTTGAGGGCTGCGGCGAGCTGCATTTCACCGTCGATGACCAGGTCGGGGGCGTGCTGCTTGGCAATGGCGGTGGCCTCACGGACCTTGCGAGCGAGCGGATGGTCGACACTTCCGAAGTTGGAGAACGAGAGCATGGCTACCCGCGGCTCGATGCCGAGGGAATGGGCCATGCGGGCGGCGAGCAGGGCGATCTCGGCCAGCTCCTGGGCGTTGGGATCAATGTTGACCGCGCAATCGGCCAGCAAGACCGCTCCCTGCGGACGCAGCACGAGGTAGTGACTCGAGACCCGGCCGACGCCAATCGCAGGGCCAATCAGCTCCAGGATGATCCGGAGCGATTCCACGTAGTGGTGGGAGACACCGGCGATCATCATGTCGGCATCCCCGCTGTGAACCATCATGGCGGCAAAGTAATCCTGCTGGCGCAGGCGCTGGGCTGCCGCGCCGCGCATCACTCCGCGTCGGCGCCTCATTTGAAAGTACGCGTCGGCATAGGCCTCGACCCGCGGGCTGCGGGCCGGATCCACCACCGGCACGCCGCCGAGGTCGAAGCGAAGCCGTTCGATGGCCTCCCGCACTTCACTCTCCCGGCCCACTAGAATGGGTCGGGCGATTCCTTCATCCACCAGGATATTGCAGGCCCGCAGGATCGCTTCGTTGGTCCCCTCGGAGAAAACGACCCGGAAATTCTCCTGGCGCGCTGTCAGGATCATCCCCCGCATGATTTCACGGCCGGTGCCCAGCCGCACGGTGAGGCTTTCCTGATAGCTTTCGGTCGAAACCGGACGGCGCGCGACCCCTTCCTCGATCGCCTTTTGAGCCACCGCCGCGGATTCGCGTACCAGGATGCGAGGGTCGATGGGTTTGGGCAGCAGGTACTCCGGGCCAAAGCTGAAGAGTTCACCGCCGTAAGCGCGCTCCACCTCCTCGACAACGTCTTCCCGGGCAAGCTCGGCCAGAGCACGTGCCGCCGCCAGCATCATCCCTTCCGTAATCCGTGTTGCCTGAACATCCAAGGCCCCGCGAAAGATGTAAGGAAAACTCAAGAGGTCGACCAGCGCATTTGGAGACTGGTCGAGACTCGTGGCGACAATCACATCCTGCCGACTCCCCCGCGCCGCTTCGTAGCTGATCTCAGGTTCCGGCGTCGCGAGACAGAACACGAGAGGGAACCGGTTCATGGAACGGATCATCTCCTGGGTGAATACTCTCGCTGTGGAGGCGCCGAGCAGGACGTCGGCGCCACGCACTCCGCTGGCTAAATCCCGGGCCTGATGATCCCGTGCGAAGACGCGCTGGTACTCATGCAGATCCTTGCGGTCAGGATGAAGCAGTCCTGCGGAGTCGTACATCAGAAGATTTTCAGGGCGGACGCCAAGGCAAAGGAATAGCCGTGCGCATCCGGTCCCGACGGTGCGGGCCCCGCAGATAACTACGCGGATCTGATCGATTCGTTTTTCAACCAGGTCCAGGCCATTAAGCAGGGCGGCAGCGGCAACAACCGCATTGCTATAAAGGTTTTCGTGGAACACAGGGATACTGAGGCTTTCGATCAATCGATCGTAAATGTAAAGGCCTTCGGGTGCACGGATGTCCTTGAGATTAATTCCGCCAAAGGTCGGCTCCAGCAGCTTGACGGTCTCGACCAGTCGGTCTGGTTCGGTGGTGTTCAATTCCAGGTCGAATACATCGATGTCCGCAAGGCGCTTGAACAGGACAGCCATGCCTTCCTGCATCGGCTTGGCGGCTGAGGGTCCGATGTCGCCCAAGCCGGGTACCGCCGTCCCGTTGGTGATCACACCCACCAGGTTTCCGCGTGAGGTGTAGCGGAACACCTCCGATGGTTCCAGAGCGATCTCCTGGGACGGAAAGGAAGCGCCGGGCAGGTAAGCGAGCCGCATTTCGCGCGGCGTTAAACAGGGCGTGGTGGCTCGCACCTCGATTTTGCCTGGCCGCCCGGATGCGTGATATTCAAGGGAATCCTCTCGCCGAATCATGACGAAGCCTCCTGAGAGCTTTATTAGGAAACCAGGAAGACAGGAGAAATCAGGGCTAAAACCGATGACCCTTGACTCAAAACTAAAGACCCAGAGCCAATCATTCAAAGAGTCAACGCCCGTGATCTTTGACCTGGAATCTTAGAATTCGTTTCTAGCCTTCTTTGGCTTCCTGGTTTCCTAATTAGATGTTCTTATCACTACTCTTCGTTCAGACCAGCGGGTAGTGTTCCACCGTCTCCTGCAGGGCGGACAGGAAGGTGGCGACGGGGCGGACCTGGAGAATCCACAGGCGGGTCCCTTCAATCCCGAACTCGATGTCCAGGGGATACCCGTAGGCAGATTCCAGCACAGCAGCGGTGCGAACCAATTCTGAGAGTTCCACATACTCTAACGCGGGCCGGAGCCTCTGGTGGTAGAGGCTTTCGGTGCGCGTTGTGCCCTGGCCGGCTCGTTTGCTGAAAACCACCTGTTCCCGCTTGTCCGCAGTGATATAGCGGAACCTCAGTGGCCCTTTCTCTAGGTCACTTTCTTTATCAATCACAATTTGGTCCGCAGCGACCACACCCGAAACCACTCCTTCACCCAGGCCGAGCCCTGCATTGACCACGATTTCACGGAGCTCTCCTTCCGCAACGTTGATCGTCTGCAGGACCCCTGATACCCGCGACCTGACCATGCACTGGACGATCACGCCTCCCCCTATTTGTTCGGCCCCTGTGCCCAGCACGGCACGGTTATGGATCGCGCGCTCGGTCCACAGCCCGCTCCAGGCTTGTTTGAGATGTTCAAGCAGTGAGTTCTCCCCGCGGACAAAAAGAAAAGTCTCAAATTCCCCTGCCCGCGCTGCAATCTCGGCATCCTCCTCACGGGCGGAAGAGCGGATGGCCACAAAGGGAGGGGACGACTCTTGTTCCGAGCCCGCGTCGCCGGCGGTTTCTCTATCAAGTTTTTGATAAGCGCCGGCAACCTCCTCCGCCATTTTCTGTGGAATTGCCACTCTCTTCCAGAGGCCGCGAATGCAAGCGGACTTCTGTCCGGGCTCCATGTCCGTGCGGGCGACGATCGCGTGAATCGCCTCGCGAAGAGTCGACGCCCCTGCCGGGACACCGTCGAGCCCTGTCAGGGGACTGGCCAATGGAAGTTCGAGCATCTCTTCAAACGCATGATGGGTAATCACAAACCAGGGGGGAACGAGGCCGTGGCCGCCCAACCGCTGGGCCTCCGCTAGATTGGCAGCCTTCCACCCAATCAAAGGAAATAAGCCCAAGCCGCCCTCTTCGGATTCAAGAATGTGGCGGTGTTCGAATCGACGCAGGACCTTCGCATCCTGTTGTTCAATCCATATCCGGTCGCTGCCGCGCGCTACCTGCTCCTCCTTTGATGGGGGACCGAGGACCATGTCGATCCGCTCGAGCTGTCGGAGGAGGTGTCGTATTCGAGGATCTTCGGCTGGGATCTGACGGCGGTGCCGAATGGCATTGGCAAACTCCCAGCGCCGCTCCTCGAGGCGTCGACCCACGGCCTCATCAATTTTCGGGACTTCGTAAGGGCTCCACTCGAGTGTCTCCAGTCGGCACGTCTGCATTGATCCGGCCACATCTTCAAGGGATTCGCGCAGGTGGAGCAATTCGAGTCGCATCGCCAGCAACTCGTAAGTGGAGGTTGAGGTGGGGATACGCCGCTTCGCCCGTTCCCACAAGATCCGATGGCGGCGCTCGAGTTCCTGTGCGAGATGAAGGAGATGTTCACGGACAATCTGCCCCAGGTCGCGATTGTTGAGGAGCAATGACAGAAGCTGTGTCTTTGCGCCGTGGCCCGATGGATCGCCTCCAAACGTCCTGCCAAGGAGCAATTCGTGGACGGCGTGCTGTG
Source organism: Terriglobia bacterium (assembly GCA_020073085.1). Lineage (NCBI taxonomy): Bacteria > Pseudomonadati > Acidobacteriota > Terriglobia > Terriglobia bacterium. Next base: position 80,289 of record JAIQFV010000011.1, read on the forward strand.
CGAGAACCGGGTCGCTGAGCCGGACGAGCAGCTTCTCGATCTGATGGATCGCACGCAGTCGCCACCCGCGCAGAATCAGAATTTCCTTCGGGTGGGTGGTGTGGTTCAGACGATGGCTGGCCTCGGCAAACAAGTGAAATCCCTCGTGGAGGGCCAGGGCTTCACGGCTCTGCCCCAGCACCCGCAGGGTTCCTTCATCCGCATCCAGAACGACAAGATCCCCCTCGCGGAGGCAATGCTCGCGCTCCTTCATGTCGCGTCGCACCGCCACCTGCCACCCCTGCGTCTCCCGGATTTCCTCACGGTATTCCAGGACCGGGAAAACCAAAGTTGTGGTTCCGTTGGCCTCGAGTTGCCAATGTCCGGAAATGATGAGGGCCGGTTTGTGGAACTGGGTAGCGATCAGGCCGGCATGGCTCAGGACTCCGCCGCCTGTGGAGACGATCCCCGCCGAATGATAGAGGAAGGTGCTGTCCTCCGGCCGCACAAAGGGCGCAACCATCACGGCGCCAATGAAATCCTTCGGGGAGCGGGCAGCAGTCCCAAAAAGCGTGGTTCCAACAGTGCGTCCGGGTGACGCCTTAAGCCCGATGGCAATCTGTTCTCCGGGTTGTGGTGGCGGCCGCCTTGTTCCGTTCCCCTTCTGAAAGGACTCACGGATCTTCTCGGGGCCGGGGCGGGGGAACGCAAATGAATCCACTGTACCGGGCGTCACATAGTTGTTGCGACGGAGCAGGGTTGCCAGCTCCGCGGCGCTGGTGCTGGCATTGGAGCGCCAGGGATCTCGAGGCGACTCCCGGGAGCTGAATAACGCCTCGCCGTGGACGAACAGGGCCAGGTGTGCGCTCCCAATTCCATCGCGGAGAAAATAGAGGGTCAAGTCGTCCCCTCGAAGCGCAAGTCGCCCCCGCTGGACCTCATAGCCATTGATCGATCCTGTAGTTTCCAGGCGCAGGGACCGTTCGAGCGGGGCCACCATGGCTGCAAGAACCGAGGAGTTGTGGATGAGCTCGTTTCCCGAGTCGAGGAGTTCAGCAAATTTCTCTGCCTCGTGTTCCTTGCGGAAGAGTTCAGGTGGGCGACGCCGTAGACCTTCGGGCGTCGCGACGATTTCTCCCCGGGTCAATGCCTCACGCACGGGGCGAAGGAGGCCCTGTTCGATGTCCACCTGGTCAAAGGACCGGTGTCTTACTTCGGCATCGAAGCGAATGAGGTCAAGGTTGAGTTCGTCCAGGCGTGTGCGGAGCCGGGCGAAGAACTCCGTTGGAGCTGGGACGGTGAACCGGTCGCGGTAAGGGCCTAGCCCGGACCATGAGCTCTCGTGCTCTCCGGTAGGGCCGGTTTCTTCAGCCATCAGGATACCCAGCCGGTCCGCGGTGAGGAGTTGGGTCAAGGGGAGCACCCCCCATGATGCAAACTTCGCGGCCCAGGCCTCGGCCACCTTCTGGCGCGCCTCAACGCTGAGGTTCAGGTTGCCAATTACCCAGTCCAATTCCATCAAGTACGGGGTCAAAGCGAGCAGGGCTTCGGCTTTTTCGCACAGAGTTCCCAAGTCCAGGGCACGCTCCTTATCGTAGCGAGCGTGAATGCGGGTATTCTCGACTTGGAAGTCAAATTCCAGGTTTCGAAAGAAGACGCGAATTGCATCCAGGTTGGGATTGGGATGGGCGGACAATTCGTACTTGCTCACCCCGTAGTACTCGAGGTCAATCATTCCCCCCTGCAAGGGAGGAGAGTAGTCGATGCGCAAGAAGGCCGGGTGATTGGCAAAGGACAGGTAGTAGTGAACCTCGTTGGCATAACAAAAGATTCGGGCGCCTGGAAACTTGTTCTGGCCGTGGAGAAGTTGCCGGGCGTAGGCATGGGCGAGCAACCCCACCGCATACGGAATGCGGCTGGCTTCAACTGTTCCGCCGGTTTCTGACTCAAAGTCCACGTAGCGGATTTTTATCATCGTTCGCAGGACGCGCCGGCGGGAAGTGACCGCCAAATCCACCGTTCGGTTCGTCGCACCTCCGGTCTCAACTAATCGGATCCCCAGTTGCAGCCCCCTCTGATGCAGGTATCGCTTCAAGCCGTGGAGCGTCTTGACTGCACCCAGGGACCGTGGATCCTGAAACATCTGCACCAGACGGGTGAGCTCGGCCGAAATCTGGAGCTTAGAGGTTTCTTTCTCCAATTCTGACACAACTCGGTCCTTGAGCTCCTGGTAGATTCCGGGAAGGATCGTGATCTCCGATGTGTACGATCTGAACAACACGATGAAATCCTCCACGATCTGATCCATCCGGCCAACTACGCGGCGGATCTTCTCTCGCGTAAGAGGCGCAACATCGAGGATGTCGACAAGCGCCTCAGCGTGGAGGAGGTTATAGGATCGGAAACGCGCTACAAGATCATCTCCGCTGGACTTGCGGTCTTCCGCCGGCAACCCGCCGTGGGCGACGATCAGGAAACGCTCGAACATCCGGCGAGCCTCTTCGCTCGTCTCGAAGAGGGGCGCTTCCAAAGGAGAGACCACCAGAGGGAAACTGCCGCCAACGGTTATCCCGATACACTGCGTCACTTCGATTCCGAGATTGAGATGAGGCCATCCCAATTCCGCGATTATTTTTCGAAGCAACGGCTCGCCGCAAATTTGTTCTGCCCGGCGAAGGGATGCCAACACTTTAAGCGGGGCGCCACGTGGCAACACTAGGTGGAGGAGATCCTGGTGACTGGCTCGGGTGTAGTCCAGATAGGAGCCGAGGAAAGCATAAGGTTCCGGACCGAGAAGTCGTTGGGCCAGCTGCGGGCTGGCCGGACGGCCCTCCAGGTCTAACAGCCGAGCGGCCAGAAGGCGAACACCGGGGTTCTCCTCGGTCTCATACAAAGCCAACACCGGATCGAGACCTTCAGGCGCCGGAGGGAGACAATCCCGCAGCATGGTTGCGATCTGTCGGAGCGCTTGGGAATCCGCCAGGGGAGAATCATCGCATTCGATCTGCTCTGCCAGGAATTTCATCATCCGCCGATCGACTGCAAGCAGTCCGGTCCGGGCGTGTTGCGCCGCAAGGTTCAGGGCCCGAAGAACGAGAATTCTGTCCCGAGCCAGAAGCATCCCCTCGAGCAGAGGCCAGGAGTCGGCACAGCTGGCCGTTGATTCTTCAAGGAGAGAAAACACAGCAGAGGGCATTGCACCGGTCTTCTTGCGTAACAGGGGGAGGAGCCGTTCAAGATACTGATTTCCGGATATGAGGGGACAAGCGCCCAGCGCCTGCCGGAGTTGCCGGCAGTCGGTTTCCACCTGCTCTACCCGATCCATAGCGAACTCAAACTGGGAAGCGAGCGAATCAATGAGAGCACAGATCAATTCACCCTCATTGCGCGGCGGTGACTTGTGGGCGGTCGCGGTGGATTGAGAAAGTTCCTGGGCGGGGCCTTTGACTGTGTCCATAAAGCGCCCCAAAGGGAGAAGCAGGGAATATCCTGCGGCAAGCGGCTCCAGAATAGAGCTTTTCGTGGCGAAAGTCTACGGAATCATGCGTTGAATTAACACCTTCCTTGCGGGATCGACTCAAGCAAGCGATACTATTTCAAGCCTTGGAATGGCGTAGGCTCTGACAACAGAGAATTTGTTGAATGAATGTGGTCGGTTGAAAGGACTATTCATGAGTGAGAGTCTTGATTACTTTTCAATGCTGAGGCATGCCATTGAAGAAGCGCGGCAAGGATTGAGTGAAGGGGGCATCCCCATTGGCGCCGCTTTATTTGACCGTGGTGGAAATCTTCTCGGTCGGGGCCACAATCGGCGCGTGCAGGACGGCGATCCCTCCGTCCATGCAGAGACGGATGCCTTCCGCAAATCCGGACGGCAGCGCAGTTACCGTGACAAAATCATGGTGACGACCCTTGCGCCGTGCTGGTATTGCAGCGGTTTGGTGTACCAGTTCAAGATCGGCGCCGTAGTGGTGGGTGAGTCAGTGAATTTCTCCGGAGGGGCCGGCTGGCTGCGACAAAACGGCGTTGAGGTGATTGATCTCCATTCCAAGGAGTGCATCCGGTTGCTGGCGGACTACATCGCCGGTCATCCCGAAATCTGGAACGAGGACATTGGTGAAGAGTAGGTTCGAACCGATGTCCTGATTCGTTTGATGAGGCCCATAACTGATGAAACCCGGATGGCCACAAGTACGCAAGAGACACCGCTATCAGTGGGTCATTGATGCCTTAAGTGAGCAACCCTCCTTCTTCCAGAAGCGGATGTTTGGCAGCGAAGCGTGTTACCTTCACGGCCGCCTGGTGCTGGCCCTGACCTCGGGAGCGGATAAGCCCTGGTGCGGCATCCTGGTTCCCACCGCCAAGGTTCATCACCGCTCCCTGCTTCAGGAATTCAGCGGCCTGCGGGTCCATTCCGTCCTGAGGAAATGGCTCTACTTGCCGGAAGACTTCGAAGAATTTGAGGAAACTACAAACAAGTTAATTGAGAGAATCCTGGCGAACGACATCCGGATCGGAGTGGAATCAACGCGCTCCTCCAAATGACCCTTCTCGAACCCAGGGCGGGGTGGGGGCGGCCTGTTCTCGAGAAGGGAGCAGGATCACCTGGTACCAGGCATACCGAGCGTTGGCGGGAATCCCGGTCAGTGAGCAGGTTCGCCGTACGCAGGTTCCTGGTTGCGCAACCTGGGGGACACCCATGTCGGTGTCGAGGATTGTGACATGAAGATTTTCATCCGATTCATCGCACTGGTTATTGTTCTGAACATCGTCCGGTATGTGGTCGGCGGCCCCCTTGAATTTCCACTGGTCATCAACCGAATATTTGGCGTGATGGAGAGAAATGCCGCCTGTTTCAATATCCAATTCTCATCGATGGACTGGGTCACATCCCGCTCACGGCTTCGCGGAGAGCGCCCGGCCCTCTTTCTGAGAAGTCGCAATGCGTGCCTGCTCCGCCCGGGACCACTCACAAATCACTTGCGCATCTTTGGTGGAGATCTTTGCCTCGGGGTGGAGCAGCAGGTAGGAACCCAGGGGCATCTCCCCGCTGGAAACCTCTCTGCAAATCTTTTCGAGTTGCTGATCTGTCCCGAGAGGCGGTCCATGGCGGTCGGTGTGGTTCCAATCTGAAAAATTCAGATGCTTTCGGCCGTGGTTGACATGATCGATGACGAACCAAGAAACCGGGGCGGTATTACTGTACCAGGGCCACTGGGTCTCGTGCGAATGGCAATCGCGGCAGGCCCGATCAAGAACTGAGGCAACGTCCCCGGGGACTTGAACATAGGCTTCCATGCTTTCTTCCGAGTGGGTGGGGGGGTTGGTTCTTGCAGGCCGGATGAACTGCGAACCCGCAAGTAACCCCATGAGTGCGATGCCCGCCCACTTTAATAATTTCCTCATGACCGCTCACTCCTTTGGTGAGAACTCTGGTCGCAGGAGTAGACGCAGACTCGACGTCAACTGTTATCAGGATGCTTGCGTTATGTGGAGGGCGGCTCGCAGAAGAAAAGGCAGAGAGGCGATGGGTGGGGCGAAGAAAGGGTCGCAGGACCCAATAAGCCCACAGTCAGATTCAATCGCAGGGGTCTTGTATGGCGGTGGTGCACGAGGCCAAGGGAATCAGCCCGCCGGGCGGCGGCCAGGATGTAATTCTGCGCGGCAGGGGTGAGCATTCACCGGGCTTCACTCGGCCCATTCAACTCCAAATCACGCTGCACAAAGTCAGCCACGGCCTCTTCCATTTTGAAGAAGTACCGCCCCAGGATGAAGAACGGTTCTCCATCCGGGGGCAGAACATGGATGTGGGTTGCGTAGGTCCCTTTCTTCACTTCGCGTAACACGATCTGGCTGGGGTTCCGGCCATCGCCTGTCTTAATCTCGCCGCTTTTAATAAAGTCCATCGCTCATTCCTGAAGGCAGAATTCTGTCCCGCACTCTGCCACCACTTTACTATAACGGCGTCCGGTTTCAAAATTGCTGTCTTGATTTTCTCGGCGTCTCGGCGGTAAAAGCCCTTTGATTATCAATAGACAGGACCGGGTCGGACTATTTCTTCGCTGAAAGAACATTCGAGCGCAGGTCAGCAAAGGTCTTTCCCTGGCTTCCAAAATGCCCGACCAGATTACGGGCCAGGAGGGAATTTTCCGGGGCCCCGGCCACAGCTTTCTGGAGGTGCTCCGGGTGATCACTGCGCCGGGGCATAGAACTGATGAGGGCTGCGGCAAATTCCAAATCGGGATCATTTCCTCGCAGGGTGATGGATTTCAAGACCATGGAGTAGCCGTCAATACTCTGGGCGAAGTTCAGGTTCGGGGTCACGGGAGCGGTCTGCTTGTAAGTTTCGACCAAATAGCCGAGATCAAAGAGCGCGAGAGCCTCCGACGCTCCTTTCGAATGCGCCTCCTTCGCGCGGGCTGAGAGACGGGTGTAAAGTTGGTTGCCAATCTCGGGGTTATTCATCGCGTAGACCGTGGCCCGGCGCAGAGTCTCCATTCGAACGAGGACAGGGGCATCCGCCGAGAGGAGTGCCAAGGTATCATCAACGAGCCGATGGATATCATAGTCGGGATTGGTGGCGCGCCATCCACTCCCTCCCCAGGGAAGGGATTTTGCGGTTCCGATGTCAAATGGCCAGCAGACCAGGGGCGGACCAGCCCAGGCGATTTGTGCCCATGCGATCAAAGTGGTGACAAGGATGAAACCAAGCAATAAAGAACGAAACCTATTCATGGTCATGGTGGTGACCTCCCATTTGGTTTGAGTTTTTGAACTCGATGAAAACTGAAATCAGGGACAGACACTTCACTCTCATGAATGTCGACAGTTTTTTGAAGGCGGTGTCCGTCGCTTCTTCTTTGTTTTCCGAGATTGTCTGTCTGTAGGAAAGACGGTGAGGTGGGGATGGGTGTTAGCGCAGCGGGTCAATCTTTTGTCAAGGAAGGAGCCGAGAAATGCGGATCTCGTGCTATGAAGAGCCGAACGGCCCTCATGCTTTATAAGCAGCTATTCTCAACGCAGGAACTCATCCCACCGTGCTGGATCTCTGTGCTTGTCTATGCTTTCCATATTTCACGAGGAAGGGGCGAACCCCGATCCTGCGCGTCCGCACCTATTTGCCCTCTCCCGGCCACTTGCCTTCCCACAGGCGCCACCACTGGGTATCGCCGAATCCGAGCCGATCCCACCATAGATCGAGCATGTGTTGGTCGAGCCGCAGGATTCCGTCACGAGTCACCCCGGGCGGCGGAGGCAGGAGTTCCGCCATCCGGTCGTAAACAGAACCACGCTCCCTCGCATCGACACGGGAGATCAAATGCCAAAGCGTCAGGCCATCGCGGGGCCGGGCCTCGGTGAGAACAGTGGCCAGAGCTGACACACGGTCAGGGGAACCCAAGGCGCCAAAGTCGAATCGGGTCAGAGCGTGTTGGAAGGCAGGGGAGCTGTCTTCAAAATAGGGGGTCCCGGGGCCCACGCCGGGCCGCGTCGCGCAAAGCGCGCCTTCGGGTGCAAAGGACTCGTGGCCATGGAAATCAAATGCGACCCAACCATGCGTCACATACAAGAGTCCGGAACCTGAATCATCAACCGTCAGCGTATAAGCGCAGCCCAAATCCACGGCGGTTGCCGATGGCGTGTCGACAAAGAAAAGGCGCGGCGGCGCCCAAATCGTCGCGTGCATCGTGCCGCGGGCCAGGGCGATACGGTGTTCACTCGCCCGTGCCTTCACCAGGCGCACGCGGGTATTGGGCTCAATCTCCACCTGACCGATCTTGCCGATGCTCAAGATGGCCCGGGAGGCGCCATCTGTTTCCAGCCACTGGCCGACAGCAAGACGGCCCTCTTCCCCCATGCGACTCGATCCAATTTTCGGTGACCCTTGCAGGCTCGCCACGTCCCAGCCCGGCTTGAAATGTTGAAATAATCCCCAGAGACCCGCCACAAGCACCACCATGGCGGCAATCGCGACCAACGGCCGCCACAGTGACCAGAATCGGGTCCGATGGGAGGCCGAAGGATTCGTTGGCATCTCCGGCATCGGCTGGTCGGACCGGAACTGGCTCAGGAGGCGTTCCAGGCGCTGCACCTCGGGATCCGGTTCGCCTGTACGATCCCAAAGATAATCGTCACTCATGAACGTTCCTCCTTTCAAGCTTCTCGCGAAGCTGCTTCATGCCGCGGTGCAGATTGACCCGCACCGAGGCCGCGGTCAGACCCGTTCGTTCCGCGATTTCCGGGCCGGTCATCCCTTCGACCAGGCGAAGGATTAGCGTTTCACGATAGGCTTCCGGCAAGGACCGGATTTTTTCGAGGATCAGGATGGCCTCCGCCTCCGGTGGATCCTCTCCGGGGAAATCTTCGGTGAGCTCTGTCAACTCTTGACTGCTGCGGTGATAATCAGTGGCCCGATGGCGCGCAATCATGGCGAGCCAGCCGCCGAAAGCCGCCGAATCCCGCAAGGTGTGGATCTGCCTCAACGCGATCAAAAACACGTCATGTACAAGATCATCCACCTCCGGACGCGGGATCCTCGCCAGAAGTATCCCGTGGACCATCCGCGAATACCGTTCATAGAGGCGGCCGAACGCGACACGATTCCCTTCGCGAGCAGCGTTGGCCAAGGTCGCATCGTCGGAAATCTCAATCACGGATGGGGTGGACACGAGCCGATGTTGCCTGATCCCGTTTCGAAGTTCAAGAATTGTTTCCACAGCACGCCTATAAACTGACAGTTTCCACTCTACTAAGACGAAACTGGGCCGTCATGTGTTAACAGGTCAGGACGGGAGGACATTGTTGGAAGGATAAAGCGGAGAGGCGGGAAATCCCTCGTCACCCCCTCTCTTCCAATGCGGGGAAAAGCTTCACTGAACAGGCTCCGGTGGAGGAAACATTTGAGGAAACCGGGGGTGTCCTTAATATGCAACACCCCCGGCTGGCCCAGACCTTCATGAATTACCGCCAATTGCCCCTGGACCACAACGGGATACCCTGGGCATTCCGCAGGGTCAACATGCGGTCCCCCTTCCTTACCTCCCGTGCGATTAAGGTCTCAACCCCATTGTCACTGATTCGCGATCCCGTGATTTCGATGACCTCTCCCTTGGCAATCGCAAAGTTGTTGTTCGCCAGAAAGCCGGATGGGCCGAGGTGCACCGTCAAATTTTCTTGATCGGTTTTCAATACCACGTGAGTTCCACCCCATCCCCGCCGGCCATTCAATACTTGGACTTCCTGGACTGTCCCCCTCACGACCGCTTCGGTGGAGGGGTTGTACATGCGCTGACCTTCTGCTCGTCCCCTCGAACGGCATCCATTCCGGCCTTGTGCCGACAACAGGGAAGCCGATACGCTAGTCGCCAGAAAAATCAGGATCATGGCCCCGCAAGTAATCGCTCGCTTCATGACTGATCTCCTCTCCCGGTGGTTGAGATTGCAATTCCTATCCTTCCAAAGGAACCCTTCAATGGTTTTGGTTCTTCAGGCCTATCGCCGCCCGGAGGTCCATAGCGGCCAACCCTCGTCATCTCGCAGAACCAGGATGTCGCCTGTGGTCCGGTTCAGAAGCTCTACCGCCACATAATCGGTATCGTAAAGTATCGACAAGAATGCCCTTACTTCCATTCGGTCTCCCACATTGATTGGAAAGTTGTTCTCAAGCAGGAGGGAGTAGGGCCCGGTCAGGATGGTGGCAACCGCCCCGTCGTCTTTCTTTAAAGCAAATGTCGGGAAGCCCTGAGCGATCCCCAGATGGATGGTCTCCACCACTCCCGCGAAAGAGAGAATCTCCTTCTGCACGGAAGAGCGATTGCGCGCACCCTCGCCGCGCCGGCCTGGGCTTATGCCGGGTTGCCCGGACGCCCTCCAGAGAGGCATTCCACTGTCGTCCCGCAACACCAGCACAGTTGCCGTGGTGAGGTTCTTCAATTCAACGGCAGTATAGGTATTCTCGTGGCGCACGGACGGAAATGCCCGGACGTTCATCTGGTCGCCAATCCTGATTTCGAAGTTACTGTTCATCAGTAGGTAGTATGGCCCAGTGGTGATGACGACATTGCCTCCCGTGTTCTGGCCCAATACGAAGGAGGGGAATCCCTGGCCGATCCCGAGACTCACGCTCTGGACCACCCCTTCCAACGTCGTCAGGGTAGCGGCGGCGGGCCGGTCCATGCCCCGGGTTTGACCCAGAGACTCAAAGTTCAAGGTTGCCAGCAAGAGCAAGAGAATGCTGAGAGAATAAAATCTTCGGATCATGATGAATCACTCCTTGGATAAAATAGGGTGAAGTAAGGTTGAAGCGTGCTTGCCCATAGAAGTTCGATTGAGGAAAGAATGCCTCAAGGCATTCGAACTCCCACAATCAGGTACAATTCCGGAAGGTCAATCGAGGGGGAGGTCTCACCTCCCACCTCATATCACTCCGGTCATCGTCGGCATCTTCCGCGTCCCCGGCCCGTTGCCGGGGAGTTTGCCTTGCCTGCACCATCTTGCGGGCCGAGACGCCGGCCGGATGACGCGCCATACCCAGTGCCGTCCCTTGGGCCAATTCCCAGATTTCCCGTTCCATCTCCCGGTCCCCAATGATGGCCAGCCTTGGCGTTTTGCCCTTGAGCATCCTGCCGGCCGCTTCCGACCGCCCGGCCGCAAATGTCGCAAATGCCGTCGCCATCTTGGTCATGGATGGCGTGAAGTTGAGGGTCGCTCGATTGCCGGGCTCGGTTTTGTGTTTGAACAGTTGCATTGTCCTGTGCTCGGGCCACCAGGACCGAGCTTGAAACCAAGAGTCCGATGACCACAAGAACTGCAGACGATTTGGATATTGATCTCATAAGTTTTCACTCCCACTCTGATAATCTTCATAACAACCGACACCCTTGATGTTGCAAGGCTGATTCCAAAGACGGCCAATCACTTTAAGAAACCGGCGAATGCCGGATCCGATGTTCGCTATCTGGGACTTACAACGGAAGGTGGTTTTGAGGGCTTGTCGACTCCCGGGGCTGTGGCGCAGGGATCAGATGCAATCTTTGCACATAATTGGGCGGTTCTCTGCAGGATTTGCAGTCACCCTTGATAGTCGAAGGACTCATGACGGTGGAACAACTGCGGAGGGGGGAAGTCAGTCTTTTTCGATGACGCCGTAATCCCTAAGGCGGTACTGTAGAGTTCGGAGGCTGATTCCGAGTTGTGCGGCTGCTTTTCGGCGATCCCCGTTGTTTTCCTCCAGGGCATGTGTAATCGCCCGTCTCTCTATCTCAGCCATAGTCAAGGGTTGGCTTGTCTTTGAGTCGCCGCCGACGGATGCGAACGGGATGTCTCCGGGGCGGATGACATCTGAGGTACAGATGATCAGGGCGCGTTCCACGGTGTTTTGAAGCTCGCGCACATTGCCGGGCCAGGTATATTTCAGAAACTGCTCCTGGGTGTCCGAGCGCAGTGATTTTATTGGCTGTCCCATCTGGGCAGCGATCTTCTTCAGGAAGTATTTCGCGAGAGGGAGGATGTCTTCGCGACGATCTCTAAGTGGGGCCAGGTGGATGGGGAAAACATTGAGGCGGTAATACAGGTCCTCACGAAAGATCCTCTGCCGGATAGCCTCAGCCAGATCCCGGTTAGTGGCCGCGATAACCCGGACATCAACCGAGATGGTGCGGGTTCCACCGACGCGTTCGAACTGTTGTTCCTGGAGGACCCGCAGCAACTTGGCCTGAAGGTTTCCGCTCATTTCCGCGATTTCGTCCAGGAACAAAGTGCCGCCATGTGCCCATTCAAATCGGCCCCGCTTGGCTTGAGTGGCGCCGGTAAAAGCTCCCTTTTCATGACCGAAGAGTTCCGATTCAAGCAGCGACTCGGCCAAGGCGGCGCAATTGACGGCAACAAACGGGCTGTCGGCGCGAGGACTGCGGCGGTGAATGAAACGGGCCAGGACCTCCTTCCCGGTTCCCGATTCCCCGGTCAGCAGGACTGTGGCCAGTTGAGGGGCGACCTGGGACGCCAGGGTGAGTGCCTGGGACATGGCCTGGCTTTGTGCGATGATGTCGGCCGGAAACTGCGCTTCGGTTTCCGCTTGGTGAATCAGGCTCTGATCCTTCAGCAACCGTTGTCCCAGGACTTTCTGGACGGCGAGCCTCAATTCATCGGGGTTGTCCAGCGGCTTGATGAGGTACTCCTGGGCACCCAATTTGATAGCTTCCACTGCGGTTTGGATCGAGCCGTAAGCGGTGAGGACGATGATAGGGATCTCCGGAGACCTCTCCCGAATCCACTTGATCAACTCGATGCCGCCCATCCCGGGCATCCGCTCGTCTGTGATGACCACATCAAAGCTGCGTTGCTCCAGCAGCCGGGTTGCCTCGAAACCATCGGCTGCTGTCTCCACCCCATACTTGTCACCCAGAATCGCGCCTAACAATTGTCGTTGGGCCGGTTCGTCGTCAACTATGAGAACTGAGTTCTTCACGGGAGGTACAGGTCCTTTAGAAACCGATCGGCACCCGAAGGGAGCAGCGGGCGCCACCCTCGGCCCGGTTGGCCAGGGTGATACTTCCGCCCAATCGTTCGATGATCTGTTTAGACACGGCCAGTCCGAGCCCGGTGCCTTTAATTCTACCGGTCGTAAACGGCTCGAAGAGATCCTCTGGAGATTGATCACCCAGTCCCGGTCCGCAGTCATCTACTTCAATGACCGCCTCCCGGGTCGTTTCATCTTTGCGCAGAGCGACAGAGATCGCCTGTCCCGCAGGCGTGACCTGGATGGCGTTCAGGAAGATGTTGAGAAGGACCTGGCGGATCCCGTTCGGGTCGGAGTGAACGAAAAGGGTTTCATCCGGACAGCTCAGACGAATCCCGCCTCCATTCAAGCCCGGTTTGGCTTCGAGCATTGCGATCACTTCCGCCGACAGCCTTTTGAGATCAAATTGACTGAGTTCCGGTTTCCCAGGCCGTGCAAAACTCAGGAGATCATTGACCAGCTGCTCAAGGCGCTTGGCTTCATTCACCACGGTTATCATCAGGGCTTGGGCCTCATGATCCGGCGGAAGACTCTCCTGGGTCACTTGGGCCAGCCCTTTCATCGCCCCCAGCGGGTTGCGGATCTCGTGCGCTAAAGTGGCCGCCATCTGCCCCAGCGTGGCCAGATGCTTGTCGAGATTCTCCCGGGTCCTCAGTTTCAAAAACTGATCCAGGGTTCTCAGAAAATAAAACGACAATGTGAGCAGGGCAACAATGGCCAAGGCCGATGTGATCAAGTGAGAGTAAGCCTGTCTCGTGATAAAAGCCGCCTGCGACTTCTGGAGTCCCATGCGAATCCGCCACCCGGTGACCTCTGCGCCCCGACCCTGCGCGGATCGCGGAGAAGCCGAAAAGGAATCCTCGAACCAGTAGATGGATGATTTCACGTCTTTCTCTTGCCCGGACGTTGGAGCCGATTGCCTGTCGGGCTTGTTTTCGAAACTCACCAGCGTCCGCCCGGTATGATCGAGGAGTGCCAGGGAGGTCACTTTCTCCGGATTGGCCAGGGCGGCCTCTTCCAGGGCGGACTCCCATACGGAGAGGTTATTTCGTCGGCCCGGACCTCGGGTCTGGGCATCGACCGAGGCTGCAATATCGTGTCCGATCTTCTCCAGATATTGATCGCGCAGCCTGACGAGGGTAAGAAATCCGTACAGGGCACTCGACCCGAGGCCTACACAAATCGCGAAGACGGCGGCAACAAAGATTCGGGTCGAAAACAACCCGGTTCTATTGAGGCTTCTCGTATCCATAGGGCAACGGGGTCTGAGAGAGTGGTTTTGTCTGATGTTGGATTGAACTTCTCCATCACCGCGACCAACGGGGCAGCCTACTCATCCTGATCGTTGTAAATTAGCAAATCAGCCCGCCTCCAGCGGCATTGCAAACGACCGGTCGGAGCCATTGTAATGCCGCCGGGTTCGACTGTGAAGATGTATATTGCGTGGTAATGGAATAATGTTCCTGAATTGCAGCGAGACGGACCGGATGAATGTACGTTTGGGGCCGCGTGTCATCCCCAGCCGCAGGAGCGGTTTGGAGATTTACCTCTTATCTGAATTGGCATCAAGAACGAAACAGGTAGCTCACCTTTACAAAGAACTGTCGACCCGAGGAGGTTGAGGAGTGAGACCATGTCGGGAATGGAGCGGAGGGCCGCTTCCCCCGGAATTCAATGTTTTTTGACTCCGGTTATTTTGCCCTTCCACGGAGGCCATGTGGAGCCAACAAACGACAGTCCCGGTATCAGGGCTGTGTGATCCGCCACGGAAGCGGCCGGCCATTCTTTATCGGGGGTTCATCGACCTTGCTGAATGAACAGCGGGCATCCTGATTGCGAAGGGCGCCGGCGCACTCAGGATAGAGGAACTTCGGTTCGGGAGACACAGCGCCATGAGAGGGATCCCCTTCGACACCCCTGCCTGGCTGACAGGGAAGAAAAGCAAGTCCAATCCGGATCTGCTTGCGAGGTCTCAGGGAGGAGAGTCAATCTGGAAACGACCCGGATTCTCCAAAGATGCCGCCCTCCGGTTCATCAGAAGCAGTCAACCAGCGGCTGCTAATCTTCGAGCTTGAACCCGACCTTTAGAATGACCTGCCAATAGCCGACCTTATTCGCCTCGACGCTGCCGCGAATTTCCAGGACTTGGAACCACTGGATGTGATGAACAGTTTTAGAGGCTTTGGCGATTGCGTTTTGGACTGCATCCTCAACGCTCGTCTTTGAAGTGCCGGTTAGTTCAACCTGTTTGTACACGAAATCAGCCATCTCAACTCCTCCAAAAGATTTGAATGAAAGCAGGGTCCGGATGCATCCCCGGCCATGGAGCATGGGTCATACCCGAGGTGAAGCGGTGAGCTCTCGGATTGTCCCCCTTGTCCTGCGATCCAGGGAACGAAAGAGGGCAACAGGATCCCGATTCGCTCATTTATTCGAATTCACTCAAAACGGCATCAGAGCATATATGAACGCAGGAATCGCCGCAAGGCTCGGTCTGCTTTTTCAATCAATCCCGTTTCCCATTTTTCCGGTCATGGAGTGAGGTTTCCTCTTGACAAAGGATGGGGACATCCCTATTAAGACATGGATGAAGTGTATTCAGTCCGGGAGCCTACCGCAGGACTTCCTGGGGCGCCGATTGTTTTTCCATGGTCATCGCAATGGGTGTGGACGCGTGAGTTACCGTCGTGCCTTCGTGCTGACTATGACCACGAAATGGAGAGGTGCTCGATGATTTACTTTACCGAGCTGGAGAACCTGCCGATCTTCGACGCCCGGGGCGAATACCTCGGACGGCTGGTGGATCTCGGCATTAACCCGAGTCAAAACCCCCTTCAGGTGGCGACGTATTATGTCAGGAGTCCAAAGAAGGAATTGCTGAGCATCACCCAGGCACAGCTGCCTTCCATCTCGGTGCGCGCGGCTCAGACCCGGGTCCCGGCGGAGGACCTCGGTTCTTATACCCCGGAGGAGGACCTGATCCGCATCAAGAAGGATGTCCTGGACCAGCAAATCATCGATGTCAACGACCAGAAAGTTGTACGTGTCAATGATGTGGATTTTGATATTCGGCCCAGCGACGGATATACCGACCTTCATATCGTCGCCGTCAACGTGGGGTGGGAAGCGGCGGTGCGCCGGTTGCTTCAAGGGGTTTTTGCGAAGCACACCATCCGCCGGATTGCAGGACTGTTCTCTCAGAAGACGATTCCCTGGGAGTTTGTAAACCTGATTGAGCCGGACCCATCGCGTCGGGTTCGGCTTCGTATTTCTTACAGCCGGCTGGCGGACCTCCATCCGGCGGACCTGGCTGACATTCTTGAGGAGTTGAGCCGTGACGAGCAGAAGTCAGTAATCGAATCGTTGGATGACGAAACCGCTGCCCAAGCCGTCTCAGAAATTCCGACGAGGATGCAGGTGGCCCTGCTGGAAAGCATCCCCGCCAGCCGCGCGGCTGACATCGTGGAGGAGATGCCGCCCGATGAAGCGGCCGACGTCCTCCAGGAGCTTCCGCCGGAGACTTCGGCCCAAGTCCTGGCCAATATGGAGAAGGAGGAAGCCAAGGAAGTCCGGAATCTTTTGGGGTTCGAGGAAAACACCGCGGGTGGATTGATGACGACCGAATTCATCGTGGTCGGGGACCTGGCCACCGTGGAAGCCGCCGTCGCAGCATTGAAGGCATTTGATGGCTCGATGGAGTCGGTGCATGCCATCTACCTGATCGACCCCAACGCCACCTTGACTGGAGTCGTGCCTTTGGCGCGAATCTTACTGGCGGAGGCCAGCACCCCTCTGCGGGGGCTTTCGATGGATCCGGTCATCTCGGTCCCGTTTCACGCGGATGACAAAGCGGTCGTGACCTTGTTCAATAAGTACAATCTTCTGACCCTTCCCGTGGTCGATGACAACGGCCGCATGCTGGGAGTGGTCACAGCCGACGATGTGCTGGAGATTCTCATCACCAACCATTAATCATGGACTGGCCGGTGTAGGATGATGATCACGCGGAGTTTTCGACGCTATCGACGCTCTATTTTGATCTTCCTGGCCGTGCTGGGCCCCGGGATCATTACGGCCAATGTCGATAACGACGCCGGGGGAATCTACACCTATTCCGTGGCCGGAGCTCACTTTGGCTATACGCTGTTGTGGACGCTCATCCCCATCACGGTGGCTTTGGTGGTGATTCAGGAAATGGTGGCCCGGATGGGAATCGTCACGGGCAAGGGATTGGCCGACCTCATCCGGGAAGAATACGGGTTCCGCACCACCTTCTTCCTGATGGCGTTGTTGTTGGTGGCCGATTTGGGCAATACGATTTCTGAGTTTGCCGGTTTGGCTTCGGGGATGTCCATCTTTCATGTGAGTCGCTACATCGCCGTTCCGTTGGGAGCCCTGCTGGTGTGGGTGCTGGTTGTGAAGGGGACGTACCGGATCGTTGAAAAGGTCTTCCTGGCCGCCTGCGTGTTTTATGTGGCCTACGTCATCTCAGGCTTCCTGGCGCATCCCAACTGGAAGGTCGCCATGATCAGTACCGTCAAGCCCTCCCTGCATTTTGATTCCGGTTCACTTTACATGGTCATCGGCTTGGTGGGAACGACCATTGCACCCTGGATGCAGTTCTATCTGCAGTCTGCGGTGGTGGAGAAGGGAACTAAACTCAAGAACTACATGCAATCGCGATGGGATGTCATCATTGGTTGCATTATTACTGACGTTGTGGCTTTCTTCATCATTGTGGCGTGCGCCGCCACAATCTATGTCAACGGGCATGGCGAGATTTCGAATGCGGGGGACGCGGCCCTGGCATTGCGCCCCCTGGCGGGCCGGGCTGCGGCCGCGCTGTTCGCGTTCGGCCTGTGTAATGCCTCACTGTTTTCGGCCTGCATTCTCCCCCTGGCGACTGCCTATTATGTGTGCGAAGGATTGGGATTTGAATCCGGAATCAACAAGCGCCTTCACGAAGCCCCGACCTTTTACTCCCTGTTCACAGGGTTGATCGTCTTGGGCGGCCTGGCCGTCCTGGTGTTGAGCGAACAAAAGCAAGTCCCGATCATCCTGCTCTCGCAGGTCGCCAACGGAATCATCCTGCCGTTTGTTTTGATCTTCATGTTGCGGTTGAGCAACCGCAAAGACTTGATGGGGGACTACCGCAACACGCGCGGCTTCAATATTATTGCCTGGGTCACTTGCGTGGTGATGATCGCATTGACGGCGTTATTGGCCATCAGCGCTTTCTTCCCGAAGTACATCCCGAAGTAGTTCCCGTGGACATCTATCCTTCCAGCTTCACAAGAAAGTCTCGAACGGCGGGGGCCAGGCTGGAGGCGATCTGGCTGTTCTCTTTCTCCTGCAGGTCGGAAACGACAAAGGCCAGATAAGTTCGGGTTTCGAAACCGGCCACTTCCATATTCCGGATCCTGGATGTGTAAAGCGGGAGGCCAGAGACATTCAGGGCGGCCCTCAGTCCGCGCCGAGGGAATACCTCCCCTTGTTTCCGGGTAATGGCCAGCGAAAGAACGGTCTCCTGGTTTTTTAGAATGAGATGGACAAACTTGCGTCCGTTAAAAGAGCATCGATGGGCGACAACGATTTCAAACTCCGCGGGGATTCTTTCTTTTGCCAGAGAAACCAGGCCAACATACTCGGGGCCCAGTCTCTGCGACATCTCCTCAAGCGTAGCGTGCTGCTTCGCAAATTGGGAATCGATGGCGCAATGAATATGATCTCCCACTCCGATCTTGAGAATCGTGGCGGTCAACTGCGATAGGCCGGCAGGGTGGCGGAGGGACCACACCCGATAGGCGCCCACGCCCGCGATTGAGAGTGCCGCAGCCGAGGCGGCCACCAGGATTAAACGGCTCCAAAAAGGGACCGTGTCTTTTTGCCCTTCGCTTTCACGCAAACGATTTTGAATCTTCGCCCGGAGTCCCGCCGGCACGACCTCTTGTTGGACAGCATTTCGCAGTGCGGTTCTCACCTGGGTTCGACTCTCGAGGGCGGTGGAGCAGTCCTTGCAACCTTCAAGATGTTTTGAGGCCTCCAGACGGAGATCGGCGGGCAATTCTTCATTCAAATAAGCATCCAGACGACGTCGTGTCCTTTCGCATGTCTCTTGTGAGAAGTCAGATGCGTTCATGAGCTTGGGTTTTCCTTCCCTCGAACGGGTATGCCAGGGAGGCAATTTGAATATCGTCCTCCGCAACGATTCGATACTTGACCAGACTGGAAGCTGTTTGAGAGTGATTCTCCAACTGGAACTGAGCCGCCGATTCCATGGGGACGAGTCCCCCTAATTTCGTGTGCAGGCGAGGACGCCTGCACTACTTTGACTCTAATGCCCGGCATACCAGTCATAACCCCGCTCGGCCCAATAGTCGGCCGGACGCTGATCGGTAAATCGAATGGTCCCGATTCGTTTGAGGTTCTTGATTCCGTACTTTACCGGGATCACCAGCCGCAACGGGGCTCCATGAGCGGGCGAGAGGGGACGTCCATTCATTTCATAGCAGAGCAGTGTCTGGGGATGCAGGGCGCTGGGCATGTCCAGGCCGACATAATATCCATTGTCGGGAGTCTCAAGACTGACGTACCGCACCAGATCCTCGGGTGCTTTCTGGACGTCGGGCGGCGCGCCGCTCATGGTGGCTGGTCCGTACCTGGCGGCAAAATCCGCCAGCCGCGCTCCTGCCCATTGAACGACCTGACTCCACCCCTCGATACATTTCAGTTCTGTAACCATTTCCACGCGGGGTAACTGCTTGACCTCTTCCAAACCCAACGTGATTCCTCTTTCGCCCGTGGTGGTATCCTCGAACATGTTCTGAGTTCCGCTTCCCCCATATTCAGAGAGTCCCAGGACACGCAATCTCCATGAGGAGGGATCAAACTCGACGTCCATTCCCTCAGTTCCGTTAATTCGAGGCTCCTGTGCAAAGGAAAGGGAGAACGTTGGGGCAAGCCGCGTCCCCCTGAAGTAATCCCGTGCCAACTGTTCGTTGACTTGCAGGGTACTACGCAGAGGCCAGAGAATGTCGTCGTCCAAGCGACGCGAATTGAGCCAGCGCCATCCGGCATATCCTGCCAGGGCAGAGGCGCCCGCTACGAGGAAACTGCGCCGGGATCGGATTCTTGCTTGACGAAGGACTTCTTGATCCGTTCTGTTGCTGGGTTGATGGAGTGGTGCGGGGACTGGCGTGGCGTCTCCTTCCACCGGTCCTGTAGACTGCCCCGCCTGAGCCGATGCCACTAGCCCGGCCGGTACGGCCGCCCCTCCCTTGCCTTCCAAGTTCGCGCCCGCTCCGGTCACCTCGCTCCGAACGTTGTCGTTCGGATGCTCGACTTTGTCATTCATCGGGGGAATCCTCCAGGGTGATCAATTCAAACCCTGCAATCATGGCGCGGAAATTGTTCCATCCGGCTTTCATGACTTGGGCGATGTGAACAAGGAAGAATGCGAGGTAGCCCAGGGTCAATAGGAAATGTTCCATCCGTGCTGCGGGATATCCGCCGAGCAGGGACGTGAGCCACGCGAACTGGATCGGTTTATAAATGGCCAGTCCGGTGATCAGCGAACCCCCTCCCATCAGAATTATGGTCGTGTAGGCGATCTGTTGAGCCCCGTTGAATTTCCTTTGGGGAGGATGAAATTTACTTAAATGGAGATCGTGAAGCACTACTTGAATTGCTTCCCGGAAAGAGTGGCGGTTGGGAACCAGGTACCGCCATTCACCAGAAAAGACCGTGTAAATGACGTAGAGAAAACCATTGATGGCAAAGAACCACATTAGGAAAAAGTGCCATGCCATCCCCTCAGCCAGGCGATGATTCAGATTGAGGGCGGTATAGAAGGAATCCGGGAAAAAGCGGAACAACGTCCAGGATCCGAATCCGATGCGGTAGACGTCGTTCGCCCAATAGATGAGCAAACCACTCCATATCATCAGGGTCAACACTGGGAAATTGATCCAGTGAAACCAGCGGATGGCCAACGGATGTTTCTCTTCAATCTTTTTCATAGCTGGATGACTCAATAATCAAACAAATGGGCTGCGGACACCCGCGCTCCAAATGAACTTTAATTCGAATCCTGCAACAGCTCTTCAATTTTCCGGGCAAGCTTCTCCTCGCCGGCAGCGTTTCGGTAATTCAGTTCTCCCTCCCAGCGAAACCGGATACGACCGCGTTTGTCGATCAGGTGAATCGTGGGCCAAAACTGCTGTTGCCACCGGGTCCAATTGGCGGCTTGCGGGTCCAGGAGAATGGGATATTCAATGCCCAACTCCTTGACGCGGCGAGCCACATTGTTGGGATTGCGCTCAATTTCCGTCTCGGGGGTATGAATCCCGATGACGGTGACCTCTTTGGGCGCAAACTTCTTGTAAAGCCGATCATAGGCCGGCAGATTATGGCGGCAGTTGATGCAGGCGAACGTCCAGAACTCGATGACAGTCACCTTCCCAAGTCGCGATGAAAGGGGGATGGGGACTCCACCGGGTGTATTCAACCAGGTACCGCCCACTAGTTCAGGTGCTGCCATATCCAGAGCAACAGGCTGTTCCTCCGTCTTGGAAAAAGCGGCTCTAACCAGAAGGCCCAGGCTTAACAGGATCAGGACCGTGGTTGAACTTAATGCTAAAGCAAAGGAAAGAGTCGAGAATATTCTTGGTTTTTTCATTTTCGAATTCGTCCGGCCCCATCTGGCTCTCGCGTTTTTTGATTTGTGGCACTTACACGAGATAAATCAGTTCCATAGCTTGCGGGGACTATCGCCACACTCTGTTAATCTCTCCAGTCGGGTAATTTATTCCCAAAGAACAAATTTTTTTTGGGTTGGGGGGAAGAAGTTGCCAGTGATCGGTTGTCAGTGGGCAGTGGTCAGTGGGCAGGGGTCAGTGATCAGTGGTCAGTGGTCAGTGATCAGTGGTCGGTGATCAGTGGTCAGTGGTCAGTTGCCAGTGAGCAGCTCTCGATCGCCAGTAGGGTTCATTCCGATCTATTTGATCAGACAATCGAACTCACTCTTGATTAGAGGAAAATCATATATCGTCGGACATCGATGGGCTTCAAGACTTCGATCCTCTCGATCTTGCTGACTGCTGATGGCTAATAGCTGACGGCTGATTGCTGGCAACTGATCACTGACCACTGGCAACTGACCACTGACCACTGATCACCGACCACTGGCAACTTCTTCTCATTCCCCGCTTTGCTGGATCAATTTGGCCACCAGCCCGGTCCATCCGGTTTGATGGCTGGCGCCGATTCCGGCGCCGTTATCTCCGTGAAAATATTCATTGAAGGGAATTAAATCTCTCCAATGCGGATCCGTTTGAAATTTCTCCGTGCCGCCAAAGGTAGGTCTACGGCCGCTGCGACCGCGTAGAAAAATGTGAGTGAGGCGGCGAGAAATCTGGGTGGCGACCTGCCACAGATTCATCATCCGGCCCGAGCCGGTGGGGAATTCGACTTTATACTCGTCTCCCAAAAAATGATGGAATTTTTGCAGCGACTCAATCAGGAGGAAATTCAGAGGGAACCAGATGGGTCCACGCCAGTTTGAATTACCCCCAAAGAGGCCTGTCGATGATTCAGCGGGCTCATAGTCCACGCGATATTCTGTATGGTTAATGTGTAGTGAATACGGATGATTTTGGTGATAGCGAGACAGGGCTCGAATCCCGTGGGGGGAGAGGAACTCCTCCTCATCGAGCATGTACTTTAGAACACGCCGCAGGCGATGACGGTTGACGAGCGAGAGAAACCGCCGAAAGCCGTGCGGGGAGGACTGGGTTTCAATGTTATCGCTGAGATCGGCCCGATTTTCAATGAACCACTGCATGCGCCGCTTGAAGCCGGGCAGTTTATCGACGATCTCAGAATCCAGGGTCTCGACGGCGAACAGGGGAATCAATCCGACCATGGAACGAAGCCGGATCGGGAAATGCTTGCCGTTGTCGAGGTGCAGGACATCATAGTAAAAGCCGTCCTGTTCGTCCCAGAGTTCAATGTCCTTGCCTCCCAGGTTGTTCATCGCATTGCAGATATAAACAAAGTGCTCAAAAAACTTGCTGGCGACGTCCTCGTAGGCAGAATCCCTTCGCGCCAGCTCCAGTGCAATGGCCAGCATGTTCAGGCAATACATCCCCATCCAACTGGTGGCGTCGGATTGCTCGATGTGTCCTCCGGTAGGGAGCGGGGCACTCCGGTCGAAGACCCCGATGTTGTCGAGACCAAGGAACCCTCCCTGGAAAACGTTTCTCCCTTGAGCATCCTTGCGGTTGACCCACCAGGTGAAGTTGAGCAGCAGCTTATGAAAAACGCGCTCCAGGAAGCGGAAGTCCGCGGTGCCGCGCCGTTTCTTCTCAATCTTGTAGACGCGCCAGGCGGCCCATGCGTGCACGGGTGGGTTGACATCTCCCAAGGCCCACTCATAAGCAGGAATCTGTCCGTTGGGATGCATGTACCACTCACGAAGCAGGAGGACCAATTGTTCTTTCGCGAAGTCGCAGTCCATGAGGGCGAGAGGAATGCAGTGAAACGCCAGGTCCCAGGCGGCATACCAGGGGTATTCCCATTTGTCGGGCATGGAAATCACATCGCCGTTGTACAGATGCGTCCAATCATGGTTTCTCCCATACAACCGCTCAGGTGGAGGCTCCGGACCTGCGGGGTCACCCTTCAGCCATCGGCTCACTTCATAATGATAGAATTGCTTGCCCCACAACATCCCCGCAAACGCTTGCCTCTGCACCCGCCGGGCATCTTCCGAAAGGGCGCGCGGGGCCAATTGAGCGAAAAACTCATCGGCCTCTTTTTTTCTCTGATCCATCATGCCTTCAAACTCCGCGCCAAAGGATGGCGAGTGAGCCGGATCCGGAGTAAAGCGAAGACGAACGGTGGCAGTCGCACCGGGATCGATCCGCAAGGGATAACAGGCGGCCGCCTTTGATCCGATCCCCTCGGGGTTAACCGCTGATTTGACACCCTCCACGACGAAGTCGTTGAAACCATCCTTCACGAATGGAGAGCTGTTTTCCAAATTACAGAGACGGTGAAAGTTGGTCTCGTTTTCAGTGAATAGAAGTTGCGGCGTCCCTTCACAGATCAGTTTACGGTGCCCATAGTAGGAATGGTCCATCTCAATCACGGGAGAACCTTCCATTCTCTCTCCCTGCTGCATTCGAGGGCGCCTTTCGCCAAATCCCCACGACCAGGTGTTTCGAAACCATAGCGTGGGCAGCAGATACAAAGAAGCGGGTTCAGGGCCGCGATTGATCACCTCAATCCGGATCAGGATGTCCTCGGCTGTGGCCTTGGCATATTCGACAAAGACGTCGAAGTAACGGTCCTCGTCGAAGACCCCCGTATCAATCAATTCAAACTCCAAATCGTTCCGCCCTCGCCGCCGGTTCTCCTCAAGCAAACGGGCATATGGAAATTCGGCCTGCGGGTACTTATAGAGGTAGTGCATGTAGGAATGCGTGGGTGTCGAGTCGAGATAAAAGTAATACTCCTTTACATCTTCGCCATGGTTGCCCTCGTTGCCCGTCAATCCAAAGAGACGTTCCTTGAGGATGGGGTCCCGGCCGTTCCACAGCGCCAAGGCAAAGCAAATGTATTGATGTCGATCGCAGATTCCCGCAAGCCCATCTTCGTTCCAGCGATAAGCGCGGATTCGGGCGTGGTCATGAGGAAAATTCTCCCAGGCTGTTCCATGAGAACTGTAGTCTTCGCGCACGGTTCCCCACGCCCGTTCGCTCAGATAGGGTCCCCAGCGTTTCCAATGGGCCTTGTGCTCGCGGGATGCTTCGAGCCGGAGGTCTTCTTGAGTCATTAGCTGAACCTCTCGATAAAGTGCATAGCCTGATTTCGAACGAAGCCGGAAGCCAGAGGCCGGAAGCCAGAAGCCAGAAGCCAGAAGCCGGAAGCCAGAAGCCGGAAGCCAGAAGCCAGAAGCCAGAAGCCAGAAGCCGGAAGCCGGAAGCCAGAAGCCAGAAGCAGGAAGCCAGAAGCCGGAAGCCGGAAGCAGGATGAATCAAGATGAAATAAGGAGCACGGGTTTAATCGCCCCTTTGGCGTCTGATTCCTGACCTCTGATTTCGAAGCCCTTGCAATGCGTCTATGACAAGAGACTACATTCTATATAAGACTGACCTCGGAGAGCAATTAATACGAACAATGGAATTGGAGTTACATGGGGCGAAGGTGTAGTCCTCGCGGCAGGATTGTCCGCCGATGCGGCTGAGGTCTGGAGTCAGAATGGCGACAGGCAATTAGGAATTGACATTTGAAATTGGGGGTTTCTATCCGAGTTCAGATGTCCGACTTCCGACATCTGACTTCCCACTTCTGATCTCCGGCTTCTGGCTTCCGGCCTCTGGCCTCCGGCCTCTGGCCTCTGGCCTCTGGCTTCCGGCTTCTGGCCTCTGGCTTCTGGCCTCTGGCTTCTGGCCTCTGGCTTCCGGCCTCTGGCCTCCGGCCTCTGGCCTCCGGCCTCCGGCCTCTGGCCTCTGGCTTCTGGCTTCCGGCTTCTGGCCTCTGGCCTCTGGCCTCTGGCTTCTGGCCTCTGGCCTCTGGCCTCTGGCTTCTGGCTTCCGGATTCCAGCCTCTGGCTTCCGGCCTCAATATCCAGAACAGCGTAGTTCGACTGAACAAGAGAGTACATCAGGGTCGAATGTCGCTGGCTAGTCCTTCCGAATCACCCTGAAAAAGTAGAGGGTGAGGCCATTGGGATCGGAAAGGCAGAAGCTCTTATGTCCCCACTCCTGGTCGGTCAGCTTCTGTTTGATGGGCAGGTCCCTCTCGAGAGCCCGCCGGTATCGGTCCTCGAGGTCGTCAACTTCGATGACCATGAACGCGCCTTGGGGAGGCCGATCATCGAAGAGGTGGGAGGCGTGACCGCTCCGAGGGAAAGTGAGTATTTCGATGATCCCTGAGGCGGCCCCGAAGAGAATTCCGCGGTCATCGGGACTGCGGTCCCATGACTCGAGCACAGGAAGCTCCAGCCCGTCGCGGTAGAATGCGACCGTGGCCTCGTAATCTCGCGTAAAGAAGGAAAATCGGAACTGCCCTCTCCTGTCCATGGGCTCCAAAGCAAATACAAACGCTGGAAACAGAGTTATATCGGGCAATGGTGGATTGTTCGCTGTAGGGGCGCCCGCCGTGGCGGGCGCCCCTACGCTGAAACATGCACGATTTTGTAACATTTTCAATGGTGTTCGTATCAGTCCACCGGCTTCACATCCTCCATCAAGGCAAAGAAGCCCTCGGCAAGGGTCGGATGAATATAGACGGCTCCTTTCAGGAACGTGAAAGGCAGACCAGCGCGCATGACGGTGCCGATGATCTGGATGAGTTCCCCTCCTTCCACCGCCAGCATGGACGCCCCCAGGATACGGTCGTTCGAAGCGTCCACGACAAGTTTCATAAGGCCGGCGGTTTCGTCACGTTCAATGGCACGGGCCACGTAACTCATGGGAATCTTTCCGATCTTCAGCCGGTATCCTTTCTTCCTTGCCTCTTTCTCAGTCATCCCGACCCCTCCGAGCTGCGGGTCGGTAAAGACGGAATACGGCACCAGGCGGTCGGCGATGGTCAGGTTTTTCCCTTCCACCAGATTTCCATAGATGATCTGAAAATCGTTGTATGAGACGTGCGTGAATGCGGGACCGCCCTTGACATCGCCCAAAGCCCAGACGCCGGGGACGTTCGTCTCGAGGCGTTGGTTGACCTTGATGAACCCATCCTTGTCGGTCTCGATACCCGCCTTCTCGAGGCTGAGCCGGTCGCTGTTGGGCCTTCGGCCCACGGCGACGAGAAGATGCGATCCCGTCAACACGTTCGTGGAGTTTCCGGATTCAACGGTTAAATGAATTGTCGTTCCCTTTTTCTCCACCCGAGTCGAGTTGGCGTTCAGCAGAAACGCGCTGCCCTCGGCCTCGAGAGCTTTTTGCAGTTCTACGGTGACGTCGGCATCCTCGCGGGGGAGGATCTGGCCTCCGCGATGGATAACGGTCACGCGGCAGCCGAATCGGCGAAACATCTGTCCAAACTCCAGACCGATGTACCCGCCCCCGAGTACCAGCAGATGTTCGGGCAATTCCTTCAATTCCATGATGCTCGCATTGGTCAGGTAATCGATGGTATCCAGGCCTGGCAACACAGGGAGGCTGGTCCGAGTCCCTGTGTTGATGAAGATTTTTTCGGCTTCGAGTGTTTCGTCTTTTACTTGAAGCTGATGCGGAGCCGTAAAGCGCGCCTCCCCCCGGTACAGTCGCAGCGTTTTGCGGGCATCCACGCGACGTTGTTGGCCGTCGCGGAAGGATTGGACGATCTTGTTTTTTCGCGCCACAACGGCGGCCATATCAACCCTGACATCCGCAGCTCGAACCCCCCAGCGGTCGGCGTTCCGGGCGTAATGCGCCACCTGGGCGCTATGAACCATGGTTTTAGTCGGTGTGCACCCGGTATTGATGCAGGTCCCGCCGAGGTGTGACTTCTCGATGAGGGCAACCTTGAGCCCTCGATCGGCCAGGTTTTGTGAAAGAGGATTTCCTCCCTGCCCGGATCCAATCACGATGGCGTCGTATTTCACGAAGCGACCTCCCGGTTACCAGGACGTTTCATTGATCAAATGTAGTGATGTTGGCAAAGACCCCGGCGACGGTCAGCTACTCTGCCGCACGTTATCGCGGAAGGCCCAGCCAACGGGATCTCACAATCGAACGAGAACGAACAACCTCACCCCAAGGCCCGCGTGCTGATTGGTCTGAATTGAACGCCCAATGTAATCTCTCTTTCGCCTTCTGTCCAGATGCAGGATTCATCGGTGGGGTGATCTGAGAGGAGAATTAACCCCGTCGAGCGACAACCTCGGAGACGACGCGCGCCGGAGCTTCCTCTTCCAAGCGAGAGACGCTGGGGGCGCGGACGGTCAAAAACTGAACGAGATCCTTGGAGAAGAGGATGTCCAAAGTCCAATCGAGGGCGACCCGCACCTTTTTTTCGAATCGTGGAAGTTTGCTCAAATAAATGGTTCTCCATAACCACCAGGCGAAAAAGCCGGAGAAATTCACCCCAAGAATATTGGCGACCCCGGTTCGCTTCCCGATGGCGGCCAATTGTCCCAGGGTTGAGAATTGAAAAGGGCGTTTGCGGGCTCCACGGATCTCCGCCTGGATGTTCTCGGCGAGGACCTTGCCTTGGCGCAGGGCGTGTTGGGCCGTGGGCGGACAGGGCTTTCCCGTTTTGGGATCGGGGACCACAGCGCAATCCCCAAGCGCCCACACCCCCGGCCAATCGGGCACCTCCATGTAACGGTTGACCTTCAGGCGACCTCGCTCCTTCTCACAGGCGATCGATTGCAGGAGGGGATTCGGGGAGGTTCCCGCGGTCCAGACGAGTGTGTTTGCCTCAATGGTCGTGCCATCGCTGAGTTCGATGCCGTCGTCTGAAACTCCTTCGACCTTCGTATTCACCAGGATTTCCACTTTCCGTTCGGTCAATTTCCTCTGCGCATAGGTGCCGAGTTTCTCGCCCAGTTCGGGCAGGATGACCGGTCCCGGGTGCACCAGAACGACCCTTAACATGCTTTCTCTCAAGTGCGGATAAGCATGCAAGCTTTCGCGAACGAAGTCGTTGACCCCGGCGACCGTTTCTACGCCCGCGAATCCGCCACCGGCGACGACGAACGTCAAAAGGGGATGCTTGAACCGGCAACATTCGCTGTCGGCCTCCTCCAACTGGGCGATGAGGTGGTTTCGCAGCGTAATTGCATCACCAAGTGATTTCATGGTGAGGGCCCGTTCCTCGAGACCCGGGAGATTGTAGAAATTCGTAATGGATCCGAGGCCTACCACAAGGTGGTCGTAGCGGAGAGTGTGCTCGTGGCCATCGAACCCGTGGGACACACGCACCTGTTTGGAGGGAAGGTCAATTCCTTCGACTTCACCGGCGAAGAAATTGACTCGCTTAAGCATTTTGCGGGCCGGGTTAACGATCGTCGTCAGGTCGAGATCGCTCGCCGCCACCTCATGAAGCATCGGCGTGAAGAGAAAGAAATTCTCCCGGTTCACCATCGTCACTTCAACGTCCGGGTCCCGCGCCAAAGTTTTTTCAAATTCCATGGCGGCATACATCCCCGCGAAGCCGCCTCCGAGAATTAGAATGCGGGTTGGTTCAGCAGCGCTCATGATTGTTTCCTCGCAGATGACAGAGAGGGACAGACACCTAATTGGACACCATACCTGGAAAGTCTTTTGAGACAAGGTGTCTGTCCCTAATTCCAAGACGGCGCTTACAAATCTGCCACTTCGCAGAAGACTTTAATGGCCCCTTTGGCCGTCGTCAGTTTATCCAGCAACTCAGAGTAGTTCTCGAGGCCCTTCACCGGGTGGGTGAGCAACCGGTTGAGCCATCCCGGATATTCAGCCTCAGCTTGCGCCATGTCACGAACGCCCATTTCAAAATATTCACGGTTGGCGTTCACGGTTCCCACCATGACCTTGTTGCCCAGCACAAACTGCAGGTTGATCATATCGGCAGGCACCTCGATCTTCCGATCGCCGCCCGTCACGCTTGAGAGCACCAGCACCCCGTTCTTCGCGAGTGCCTGCATGCTGTCGAAAACAACGGACGAAGCGCCCGTGGCCTCAAAAATCAGATCGAAAGGGCCATACTTTTTGGCGGCCTCAAGAATTGGCAACTCGCGGGTCGACTGATAACGGGCGCCAATGGCTTCGACCAAATCGGAATTGAGGTAGGGTTTTGGCGTGAGGCCAAAGGTGGTGACTTCCAATCCACGCAACCGAAGGACAAGGGTGGCAAGCAGCCCGATGGTTCCCGCCCCCATCACGGCTGCACGGCGCGGGCGCCAGACACGCAAACGCCTTTGGATCTCATAGGCCTGGGCGATACCTTTTTCGACAACGGTGGTGGGTTCCAACAGAACTCCAACATGTTTGAGGCCCTGCGGAACCTTGACGATAAACTCGGCGTCGTCCACATAATATTCCGCAAGAAATCCGTGCCGCAAGTTGATCCCGCGCTCGAAGTAGGTATCGTCGGTCGTCATATCATTCGTGCCGATCTGATCGTAAATACTTGATCCCGGACGTCGAACGGTGGCGACGACGTAATCACCGGGTTTTAACTCAGTGACGTTGGGGCCCACGGCTTCCACGCGGCCAAAACTTTCGTGGCCGATGATAAGAAATTTGTCCCCTGCTGGCGCTTCCCCGTATTCCGCAGCATTAATTTCCTTGTCGGTGCCGTCAACGCCGACGCGAAGTACCTTCACGAGGACGCTGCGTCCATGATCCTTTCCGTTCAAGATGGGCTTTGGGACATCTCTCAGGTGGACCGTGTTGGGTTTTCCCGGTAAAACTGCAATCGCTTTCATTGCGGATTCTCCTTTTTTTGTTGAGACCTTGCCACGCGGAGCTGCCGTGTCCCTCGCTCAATGGTTGCTGCCTAGTAATGCCCGCGGGGAGGGAAACTATTCCCGGCTTCTTAATAGTTGTCAGTTCTCAGTTGCCAGTTGCCGGTAAAGTTATCAGTTCTCAGTTCTCAGTTGTCAGTGGGCGAACGAGACATCTCCTTGTATACTGGAATCCTCACCCACCCCCACGGAGAGCACAGATGAAACACTCGTATAGAGATCTTGTCGCCTGGAGGAAGGCCATGGATCTTGTCACCGAGGTTTACAAGATGACATCAGCCTTTCCCCAGAGCGAACTCTATGGTTTAACCGGGCAACTCAGACGTGCGGCCGTTTCTATTCCATGCAACATTGCTGAAGGTCAAGGTCGCCTTACCAGAGGGGAGTTTCAACAGTTCCTTGGCTACGCACGGGGATCTATCGTGGAGGTGGAAACCCTAACTCAAATTGCCGGAGAGTTGCAATTCCTTCAACCCAGCCAACTCGGGCAGCTTCAGACCAAGACCTCTGAACTGGCAAGGATTCTAAACGGCCTGATCAATGCAATAAGGAATCGATGCCAGTGAGTTTCATCGATCTAAAAACTGAGAACTGAGAACTGACAACTGAGAACTATTCTGACAACTGAGAACTGATAACTTCTTCTCATTCCCCACTCTGCTCGATTAGTTTGGCAACCAGCCCGGTCCAGCCGGTCTGATGATTGGCCCCGATCCCGGCCCCGTTGTCGCCATGAAAGTACTCGTTAAACAGGATGAGATCCTTCCAGTGGGGATCAGTCTGAAACTTTTGAATTCCGCCAAAGAAGGGCCGTCGCCCGTCCTGTCCCCGGAGAAAGATGCGGGTCAGGCGTCGCGAAAGCTCGCCCGCGACCTCCCAGAGGGTGAGCATTTTTCCGGAACCAGTAGGGAATTCCACCTTGAAATCGTCCCCCAGGTAGTGATGAAACTTTTGCAGGGATTCAATGAGGAGATAATTCACTGGAAACCAGATGGGACCTCGCCAATTCGAATTGCCTCCAAACAAACCGGTGCTGGACTCTGCAGGTTCATAAGCAACGCGATAGCTGTTCCCGTTCGCCCCGAGCATGTACGGGCGGTCCTGGTGGTACCGGGAGAGGGCTCGGATTCCATAGGGTGACAAGAATTCCTGCTCGTTCAGCATCAGAGCCAGCACCCGGCGCAACTTGTCACGATCCACAATGGAAAGCAGGCGGCGTTCGCGCTGACCCGCTGTCCTCATACAAGCGACATTGCCAACCAAGTCGGGCCGATTGTCGATAAACCACTCGAGACGCCGCTTAAACCCCGGAAGCCGGTCAAGCATGTCAGGCTCCAGGGTCTCCACCGCGAACAGAGGAATCAAACCCACCATAGAGCGGACCTTCATAGGAAAAGATTCCCCTCCGGGCAGGTGCAACGCATCGTAATAAAAACCATCCTCTTCATCCCACAATCCGAGGTTCTTGCTCCCGAGATGGTTCATGGCATGAGCGATGTGGAGAAAATGCTCCCAGAACTTGCTGGCCACATTTTCGTAAGCCGGATTCTCACGGGCCAGCTCCAGCGCGATGGCCAGGAGGTTGAGACAGTACATGCCCATCCAACTGGTCCCGTCGGACTGCTCGATATAGCCCCCTGTAGGCAATGGAGCCGAACGGTCAAAAACGCCGATATTGTCCAGGCCCAGGAAACCTCCCTGGAAGACGTTCATCCCCTCGGCATCTTTCCGGTTCACCCACCACGTGAAATTCAACATCAGTTTGTGAAATACGGACTCGAGGAAGTGGAGGTCACCTTTGCCGCGGATTCTTTTTTCAATCTTATACACACGCCAGGCGGCCCATGCGTGTACGGGGGGATTCACGTCACCGAAGGCCCATTCGTAGGCAGGCAACTGGCCGTTCGGGTGCATATACCACTCCCGCGTCAACAGGACGAGTTGCTCCTTGGCAAAGTCGGGATCGACCAGCGCCAGAGGAATGCAATGGAAGGCGAGGTCCCAGGCCGCGTACCAGGGATACTCCCACTTGTCGGGCATGGAAATCACGTCGGCGTTGTACAGGTGTCCCCATTCCCGGTTCCGACCTCGTTGATGACCCTCAGGCGGCGGGTTGTCGGGGTCCCCCTTGAGCCAGGTCCGAAGATCATAGTGATAAAACTGTTTCGACCAGAGCATCCCCGCAAAGGCCTGGCGTTGTACCCGGCACGCATCTTCAGAGGTGCATTTGCCGGCACGCTCTTTGTAGAACTCGTCCGCTTCAACCTTTCTTTTTGAGAAGACCGCATCAAATTCCTTTCCCAGAACTGTGGCATGGGGAGGGCAGTCGACGAACCGAAGACGCAGGGTGGAACTCTCACCCGGCGGGATTCGAAGGCTGAAATGGGCCGAGGCCTTGGTGCCTGTTTGGGCCGGGTTCACGGCGGCCCGGTTGCCATGCACGATGTATTCGTGGATTCCATCTTTGACATAGGGGGTGCTATTTTCACCACCCCACAGCCGCCTGGCATTGGATTCGTTCTCGGTGAAGAGCAGCTCCGGAGAGCCGTCGCAAACGAGCCAGCGCTTGCCGTATTCATGATGGTCCACCGCGATGACCGAGGCCCTCTGGACACCATCAGCCCGGGTCAAGCTCGGCCTCCGACTGGCGCCATTCCAAGACCAGGTATTGCGAAACCAAAGAGTCGGCAGGAGGTGTAGTTCGGCGGGATCAGGGCCCCGGTTATGGGCCATGATGCGGATGCAAATATCTTCGGGTGTGGCCTTGGCGTATTCGACGAACACATCAAAGTAGCGGTTCTCATTAAAGATGCCAGTATCAATCAACTCGAACTCCAAGGCGTCTCTCCCCCGGCGACGGTTTTCCTCGACCAGTCGGGCGTATGGAAATTCCGCCTGCGGGTACTTGTAGAGAAAATTCATGTAGGAGTGAGTGGGTGTCGAATCGAGATAGAAATAGTACTCCTTGACGTCCTCTCCATGGTTGCCCTCGCTGCCGGTCAGACCGAAGATTCGTTCTTTAAGGATCGGATCGCGTCCGTTCCACAGGGCCAGCGCAAAACAGATTACCTGGTGACGGTCCGAGATTCCACCGATGCCATCTTCGCCCCAGCGATAAGTACGAGATCGCGCCTGGTCATGCGGAAGGTAGTCCCATGCCGTGCCACCAGGGCTATAGTCTTCGCGCACCGTACCCCATTGGCGCTCACTGAGGTAGGGCCCCCATCGCTTCCAGTGAGCCTTGCGGTCGTGGGATTCTTGAAGTCGGATGTCTTCTTGGGTCACATTCACTCCTCATTGATTGAATGACCTGGTTCTCTTGAATCGAAGCCAGAGGCCAGAAGCCGGAAGCCCGATCAACTCAGTTACCGTGGATTTTTCTGGCTTCAGGCATCCTGCTTCTGGCTTCCGCTCCAAGACTACGAAGCTGCCCTCTAAACATCAGATCAGCCGGTCAATTAGCTCCCTCACTTCTCCACCAACTCCATCACGTGCCCGTCCGGATCCCTCACCAGGAAACCTCGGCGGAATCCCAGTTTCGTGTCCGGCAGGGCGATCAACCCGGAAGAGACTAGCTTGAATTTCCCGGGAACCAAACTGCGGAAGGCTGACTCCGTATCGGGGGTGATCAGCTTGGTCTGCCAATGAATCAGGTCGTTGGATCGCTCGTCGGCGGGTTTCGCTCTTCCGCCTCGCGGTGCAAGGTATTCCAGAAACTCAATTCCCGGTCCCGAGGGGGCGCGGAGGCTGGTGATCCTCAGATGCGCCCCGAATACATTGTTCAGGTGTTCCTGCTCATCTCCATAATTCTCACTTTCGCCGGCGACCCGAAACCCGAGGAATCCCTGGTAGAACTTCAGGCTTGCTTCGGTGTCGATAACGACGATGGCGGTGTGGTCAATGCCCAGGAATAAAGCCTCACTGGCCCGATGCCACTTTGAATCGCCTTTGTCGGGAGGGAATTGGAGAATCTCGAGCACGTGCCGGTCGGGATCCTTGAAGTAGAAAGCGCGAATTCCGCCGGCCTCCTTGTTCCAATCAGGCAGGCGCTGGGGCCCGGAGGAGGCATGTTCAACTTTGTTCTGTCGCAGCCATTGATAGGCGCGGTCCATGTCATTCGTGATGATCGCGATATGCTGGAACCATCGGTCGTTGCTGCGGGAATCCTCGGGAATGGCTCGCCCCCGGGGCGCGAGATATTCAGTCAACTCGATGAACTCTTCACCCAACTTCATCCGGACGACTCGCATCCTCACTCCGAACAGTCCTACGAGATGTTCGTAGTCGCTTCCGGCGACCTCCACGTCGGAAACCTTTTCGAACCGGAGAACCTTGGAGTAAAACTCGACCGAGCGGTCCATGTCGGCGACGGTCATTCCCACGGCATCGACGCCGATGATCGAGAGGGGGAGGGGGCGGGGAGACGGGCTCGCGGGAGCCGCAATTCCTCCTCCTTGGCGTCCGTCGCTCCCCGCCTTAAGGTGAGACTGAGAGGCCCTGTATGAAAATGGCCACAAGAGTCCGAGAAGGATCCAAACAGGAAAAAGGACCAAGCCCGCAGAACGACCCCACGACGTTCTTCCAAGCGCGAGTTTGTCAGGCTGGGTCATTTGATTCTCCGGTGTCATCGCTAGTGTCCTTTAACCTAATCTCCCGATCAGATGGTCACCAACGCGCAGAGCATTGGCCATGATGGTCAACCCGGGGTTGACCGCCCCGCTCGATGGAAAGAAGCTCGCGTCCACGACATACAGGTTGTCGAGTTCGTGCGCCTTGCAATTGGCGTCCAGCGCGGAGGTCCGCGGATCCCGACCAAACCGGATCGTCCCGTTCTGGTGGGCGACACCGGCCAGAGGAATGCGCTGACCCACATAGAGGTTGTGGGAGAACAGTCCCTGATAGCACTCATGGCCATGGACAGAGCACTTGGTCTGCTGCTTCATGACGCCCTGAAGCTTGGCGATGAGCCGCTTGTGTCCTTCTTCATTGTTCACTTTGTAGGAAAGAACGATTTTCCCGTCGCGATCCACGGTCACGCGGTTCTCCGGGTCCGGCAAATCCTCGGACGTGAGCCAGAAATCGAGCGAGTGGTTGGCCATAATCTCAAGGGTAAAACCCGGCGCAATGGCCGGCGCCCCTGCTTTGAGGGTGTCCCGGTCCAGTTTGCCGACAAAAGAGATGTGGCCCATGGGGAATTCCCACTCCTTGGAGCCCAGGTAGAAATCATTTACTGACAAGGTCTTCTGGAAGATCGTAGGATTCAGACACTTTGAAATTGCCATTAGCACAGAGTTGACGTGCCCCATGTAGTGGCGTCCGACGACGTCGGAGCAGTTGGCCAGCCCGTGCGGATGCTTGTCGTTGGCGGAGCGCAACAGCAGCGCCGCGGAGTTGATGGCTCCACACGAAACGACCACAACGTCGGCAGAGAATTTATTCTTCGAGCCATGGTGTTCGATCCAAACGCCTGTGACCTCGCGACCGGAAGGACTGGTCTCGAGACGGGAAACGTAGGCATTGGTCATGAGAGTGACATTGGAATGATTGAGTGCAGGGTCCACACTCACTACCTGCGCGTCCGATTTCGCATACACCAGGCAAGGGTACCCGTCACAGGTGTTGCAGCGGATGCATCGGCTCGTCCGCGGGTTCTTCTCGTCCAGCATGACCCCCAAGGGAGTGTGGAATGGCTTGAGGCCGAGGTTTGCAAAGTCGTCACTCAGCAGTTGCATGCGAGGCTCGTGACTGACCGGCGGATGAGGGAAAGGGCCAGTCGCCGCGGGTTCGGTGGGGTCTTCACCCCGCTGGCCGTGAACCTGGTAGAGGTGCTCGGCCTGAGTGTAATAAGGCTCCAGGTCTTCGTATGAAATGGGCCAAGCCGGAGAGACTCCGCTGTGGTGGCGGATTTCTCCGAAGTCTTCTTTACGAAGGCGGAACAGCGCGGCCCCGTAAAACTTGGTGTTGCCGCCAACACAATAATTGGTGTGGGGATGAAGCTCCTTCCCATCCCGGTCGCGCCAGATTTCCTTGGTCTGGTACTTTCCTTGAGCGTTGACCGCGATTGAACTCCAGTTGTCTTTTTCACGGGGCACATAATCGCCGCGCTCGAGTAACAGGACGCGCTTGCCCGAAGGAGCCAGCTTGGCAGCCAGCGTCCCACCTCCCGCGCCGGTCCCGATGATGATCACGTCGTAATGAGTGTCATTTGGCATATTTTCCCCCAGAATTTTAGTGGCCAGGTATTCGCCTTCCGGAGTCGCGCCCGGTGTGTGGAATAAGACCAGGGAATTGCTGTTTGAATCTGGATGACCTGTTCGTTCAGGCCTTAAATCCCGGCGGGTCGAAGAATTATTCCGGCCCGTCAAGAAAAATGGATATTCAATCGGTTCGCTCAGAGTGCTTGGGCCATGCTGAGGGGTGGGCATGTGGGAGGCGTGAGTCTTGTCAGCTGACTTCTCAGCAATTGTCTTCCACGGCTGAGCCGCGACATCACCGTCCCTGCAGGAATCCCGAGGGTGTCCTGGATTTCCTTGTAGCTGAATTCGTAAACGTCGGACAGCAGGACCACCTCGCGATATGGCGCGGGAATCTCTTTGAATGCAGCCAGGACATCAGCGTCGGTAATGTTCTCGGCAACGGGCGGCTCATACACCAGGAGCTCTTCAAGGTTCACTTCCTCGTCCTTCACTAGGTTGAGGCGATACCACTTTCTGCGGTGATGATCGATGACATGAAACATGATCTTAAACAGCCATGCCCTGCAATTCGTCCCCGTCTCGAAGCGATGAAAGGACTTCCAGGCCTGTAAAAACGTTTCCTGGACTACATCTTCAGCTTCTGTTGGGTTTCGAAGAATAGAGGACGCCGCCCGGTAGAGATCATTCATATGGGGGAGGGCCGTCGCTTCAAAGGTTCCCAGGTCGACCGAGTTTTCATTTTTTTCCGGTGACATTGAATTCCTCCTGGCCGGTACACGAACCAGACCTTATTCTGCGATTACCTCAGGCTTGTTTGATGACTCCTGCTTTCATCGGAGTCCTTCAGCTGATCGCGAGCATTTACCGGGCTGAGTCCCACGTGACGCTTGGAAATCAGAATCCATGGCGGCTTCTACGACCCGTCAGGCCCTGTCATCTTTGAGTTGCTCTGTCAGGAGTGGCGGACAGTTCACCAGGGTGACTACAAGTCCATTCATTTTCCGTAGCAGCGCGATTGCTTCCCGGTCCATAAAGGTGACCTCTGCCACATCCAGACTGACGCTTCGACCGTGCGAGAATACTTCTTCGCAGACTGTTCTTAACTCGGCCACCCAGGGACCAATAACTCTGCCTTCAAGGCGAAGGGTTGTAACCTTCTCTGTCCGATCAGCGATTGATATCTTGAGCAAATTGATAACTCCCTTCTCAAGTTCTAAGTATGGCAAGACCATAGCCAAACTCACATCTCCGGCATTCAATTTGTTAAGCTATTTATTTAAAATAATTTAATGACACAATGGAGGAAGAATGAGCTTCTACATTTCCACGAAATATCGTGGAATGAATGAAATGCCTCGTGGTAATGACCTTCCGGGTGGCCTCTGAGATCCGATCAGACTTAGAGGTCAGCCCGACTTGAGTAAGCGGACATGTCCATCGTATGCGTCGGAGATTAAGTCCATTATACTATTGTTAATAAACAAGTTAATTCTTGTTAATAAGGGCGCGATGTCAGAGCCGTTTAAACGTGGAAGTCACAAGTTAGGGGGGATTTCGGAACCCGTAGGTGTGAACTACGAAATATCGTGGGGTGATCGCCGGATGCCTAGCTTCTTCATTCGGCTTCGGAGGGTATTGGGATGGAGATTGAGGAGCTTGGCCGCACCTTTCGCTCCCTCAATGACACCGCCTGCTTCCTCAAGGACCGTGAGTATATGATGACGTTCTATCTCTTCGAGTGTAAGCGTTTTCCCGTTCGTGGCCGATGTTATCGGCGAAC
This sequence comes from Terriglobia bacterium, assembly GCA_020073085.1. Classification (NCBI taxonomy): domain Bacteria; kingdom Pseudomonadati; phylum Acidobacteriota; class Terriglobia; species Terriglobia bacterium. The sequence continues at coordinate 118,199 of JAIQFV010000011.1, forward strand.
CTTGAAGCGAAGAGGCAGCGGGGACCTCCGCGGACAGGCTTGGCGCAAAATGAGAATTGGAAATTGGCAAGAAATCCTCACCCAGGGCCAGGGCCGACCCTTGTGAAAGGACGACGGCCCGCTCGATGATGTTTTGAAGTTCCCGGATGTTACCGGGCCATGAATAATGCACTAAGCGATGCATCGTCTCCTGGGCCACGGATCGGACGCTCTTGCCGAACTCCTTCGAATAGCGAGACACAAAGAACATGACCAGCTGGGGGATATCTGTTTGTCGGTCGCGAAGCGGAGGCACTTTGAGGGGAAACACGTTCAGCCTGTAATAGAGGTCGGAGCGGAATCTCCCCGCCTGGACGGCGTCTTCCAGATCCCGGTTGGTGGCGGCTATCACCCGCACATCCACGCGGACTGACCGGCTGCTCCCCACCGGCTCAAATTCATGTTCCTGGAGGACCCGCAGCAGCTTGACTTGCGTTTCCAAAGGCAATTCGCCAACTTCGTCCAGAAAGATGGTCCCCCCGTCGGCGAGTTCAAATCGTCCGATGCGCCTCTCGAGGGCGCCGGTGAAAGCCCCTTTCACATGGCCGAAGAGCTCACTCTCGACCAAGCCGGCCGAGATTGCGCTGCAGTTCACTTTGACGAGGGGACGATCCTTGCGCAGGCTGCAGTTGTGGATCGCCCGGGCTATCAATTCCTTCCCGGTCCCCGTCTCACCACAAATCAGGACCGTGGAAGTCGTGGGCGCCACCTGCTCCAGGTTTCGAAGGAGATCGAGCAGGGCAGGGCTGCTGCCGACAATCTCTTCAAAGTCATGCTCCCGGCGGATTTCTTCCTGGAGGTAAACATTTTCGGCTTCGAGCCTGTTCTTCAAGGCCCCAACCTCCGCCAGGGCGAGGCGCAACTCATCCTCGGCCGACCGTCGGCGGGCAACTTCATGTCGCATTTCTTCGTAGAGGCGCGCTTTTTCAAGGGCGATTGCGGCGGTGGAGGAAAGGATCCGCATCATCTCAATCCGCCCCGGCGTGAATGCTCCGCTCGTCAGGTTGTTTTCGAGATAGAGGATTCCACTGAGCTTTCCCTGATCCACCACCGGAACGCAGAGAACCGATTTCGGCCGGACCGACGCGATGTACGGATCGTTGGCAAATCGCTCATCGGCGGTCGCATCATCAATGACCACGCTTTCGCCTGTTTTCCGCACATACCGGACGACCGCACGGGCCAGGTTGGCGGATTGCTCCATGGGAACGGATTGCCGGACGCGTATTTCCTGAAGGTCGAGCGCACCCTCGGCTTCGATCACAAGTCTCCCCTCCTCTTCTCTGAGAAAAATCCCCCGGCGTGCACCGGCGTTTTCCAAGGCGATCTTCATCAGATTGTGGAGAAGGCCGTCCAACTCGATCTCGACGGTGATGGCTCGCGAGGCTTTCAAGACGCTATTGATGTCTAATGAGGCTGTCTCTCCGGTCTCGAAATCAGGTTGTCTGGCGGAGGTTTTCTCGCCCAACAGATCGCTGTGCTTTTGCTCCATGGATCTGACTTTACCCATGGCACCCCATTTGGAATAAGCATCCCGCGCCTCAGCTAGAAGTGCCGCGGCGGTCTCTTTTCGCCCCCGGCCCAGCAGGAACTTGGCGAGCAGCTCTTTGCCCAGGGCACTGTTTTGAAGACTTTCCACCTCCCGGGCGTATTGAATGGCCTTTTCATAGGATTCCATCGCCTCCGAAGTGTGTCCCCGCAAGCGTTCGATCTCGGCCGTCAACAGCAACCAAAAGCAGCGAAAATTCTCCGGACAGTTTTCGGCCAGGATCCTCAGGGATTCCTGCTGCTTGAACAGTTGGTCCAGGGAACGATCCCGGTCCGGCCCTCCAGGAAGCGGGTAACATGATGCCAGCGTCAGGCCAATCCAAAAGTCCAGGACGGGAGGCCAGATGGTTCCACCCAGCGAATGTGCCACCCGTTGCAGGTGGGAAGCCGCCTCCGTGGCCTTTCCATATTCCTCGAGGTTGAAATACAGGTGGAGCTTCGCCAGATGATAAAAGGTCATGAAGAAGGGATTGGATTCATAAGTCCGGTGATAATCCTCTTCGTTGAACGTCTCATCAGAAAGCGAGAACATGTCCCGGGTCAGCCCTTGGAGGGCCCGGGCCCAATTCAGGATGATCTTTTGTGCATCCACAAAGCTGGTCATCTTTAACTTGTTGATGACGGCAAGATTCGGGGAATAATCGCGGATAAAACGGCCCAGATCGCGGCTGATCAACAGGGCATGCCAACTCTCGGAGAAAACCGCATAGTTCGCATAAGTGAAGTCACCTGTCTCAAAACCACTCCGGAAGGCCACCTGAGAATGAGGCAGGCAGGTTTCCATGGGCCGGCGCCAGATGTTCACATGGGCCTGGAACTGTTGGTGAATCTTGGCTCTCAGCCTGGGATCATTGAAGCGTTCGTTCACACTGAGTGCCAGCCGTCCGAATTCATACCCGGACTTGTAGTCTCCCCGAACCGGTCCGACCGTAATGGCGTGAGTCACGTATCCATAGGCAGAGTCCTCGGTGTTCCCATGGACCAGTGAAAGTCGCACCATAGTGGCGGAAATCAGGCGTGTGAGGAGTTGGTCTCCGACCAGATAAGCCGATGGCCACAGAGCGGTCAGGATCTTCATGACCATGCGGATCTCGGGGTCAGTCATTGTCGGGAGATCGATGAGGGAGTCGATGGTCCTCGCTCCCCGGAGCTTCTGAATGGCCTCCACCTCCGCTTCCAGCGCAGCCTCCTTCTCCTCGGTCCGGTCGGGAAACAGGACCTCGAACAGTGCGAGCCCTTCCCGGCCACTGGCGATTGCCTCCAGATACCGCGACATATTTTCGTACTGGACGATTCTCAAGCTGTGAACCCGGGCTTTGTCGAGCCGCGTCCCTGCCCGCTTCAGAAGTTGCTCAAAATGCAGTTCCGACCACTGGAAGTCTCCGCAAAGATACTCACTTTCCGCCCTTTCCAGGTGCAGCCCGAGCATCAAGGCATAATCCGAGCTCCAATAGCCCTCTTCCAAGAGGGCTATTCCCTGGTTGAAATAGTTGAGGGCCGCCTGATAGGCCGTCGACGATTTGGCCTTTCGTCCCGCGTCGAGATTAAGCTTCGCGAGAGTCACTCGCTCCTCCCCGTCGTCGATGAGATTTCTGCCGAGGTTGAGATGGTGGACCACATCGAATATTTTTTCCTCGGCGAGAGAGGCAGTTCCCCGATTCAGAAGCAGCCGACCGACGGTCAAATGGACGAGGTTTCTCCGATCTTCGGGGATCAGGCTGTACGCCGCGAGCTGCACCCGATCATGCAGGAACGTAAAAGTGGGTGCTGCAGGCAAGGGCGGGTCCAACACGCTGATCTCGGAGACCTCGAAGGAGTCTGCCGATGAAAGGATCAATCCCTCCTCGCGTGCTTCACGGAGATCGGCAGCCACCTTCCCGGGGTCTTGCTCGCTGATGATCGCCAGCGTCTCGCCATCAAATGTATTTCCGATACACGAGGCCAGAGTCAGGGCATGTTGCGACTGGGGAGAGAGTTTTCGAATCTTTCGTGTCATCAGGTCGATGACGTTATCGGTCATGCCGGCATTCGCGATCGCCTCCAGCTGGTAATTCCATCGGTTCAGCTCGTAGTCGAACTTGAGGAAGCCCTCCTGTCTGAGCATTTTCAAAAACTGTAGAACGAAGAAAGGATTTCCTCCGGTCTTGTCCAAAAGGAGGCGGGCGAGAGGAGCGACTTCAGACAGGTCCCCGTGAAGAGTGTCGCGGATTAGGAACATGAGGTCTCCAATCTTCAGCGGGCCCAAGAGGACGCGGTGAAGCTGAGCTCCGGCCTGAGCCAGGGCGCTCAACGTGCGCGTGAGGGGGTGTCCCTCGTCGACCTCGTTGTCGCGATAGGCACCGATCAGCAACAGGTGGTGAACATCGGGGCCCGTCAGGAAGGGCTGGAGAAGACTCAAGGTCGCGGCATCGGCCCACTGCAGGTCGTCAAGGAACACCACCAGGGGATGCTCCGGCTGAGCGAGGGCCCCCACAAAGTTCTGAAACGCCATTTGAAACCGGTTTAAGGCTTCTGTGGGACCGAGGGCGGGCACGGGCGTCTGCTTGCCCACAATCAATTCGACTTCAGGGAGGACCTCAGCGATTACCCCTCCGTTGTTTCCCAGGGCTTCCTGGAGGCGCGAACGGAACATCGAGAGCCGCTCTTCGCTCTCGGTCAATAACTGATGGATCAATCCTCGAAACGCCTGGATCAATGCGCCATGAGGGATGTTTCGAACAATCTGGTCAAACTTGCCTGTAATGAAGTATCCCCGCTGGCGGACAATCGGCTTGTACAACTCCTGGATCAACGAGGTTTTACCGATTCCGGAATATCCGCACACCAGGATCAATGCGTTGGGCCCTCCGCAGGTGCGGTCAAAGGCATCCACCAGGGCCTTGACTTCGTGATCCCGGCCATAGAGCTTTTGAGGGATGATGAATTGGTCCGAAACATCATGCTGGCCGAGTGGGAAGGGAGCGATGAAATGGTGAGAATTCCATTCTTGGAGGCAATGGCTCAAATCTTGTTTCAATCCAGGCGCACTTTGGTATCGTTCCTCGGCGGTCTTGGCCAGCAACTTCATGACGATGTCTGAAATGGACCGGGGAATTTCAGGATTGACCTCCCCGGGTGGAGGCGGAATCTTCGCGATGTGCCCGTGAATCAATTCAAGGGGATCCGTCGCTGGGAACGGAAGCGTCCCGGTGAGGCACTCATAAAGGATGACTCCCAGGGAGTAGAAATCGGTGCGATAGTCGGTTCCCCGGTTCATCCGACCTGTTTGTTCGGGTGAAATGTAAGCCAGCGAGCTGATGAATGAAGTTGGGGGAAGAGGTGCGGTGGCCTCACCGCCGGGTCGTGAAGCAGACAGAAAATCGCCGATCTCCACCTCCTGGTTCGCCGGATTGACGAGGATACCCGGGGAAGTGAGGTTTCTATGGATGACATCCCGCCGATGCAACTCGGCCAGGATGGTTGACAGTTTGATGCCAAGCTTGAGTACACATTCCGGATCGTGCCTGAGCGAATCGAAGAGTCTCGGAAGGGGAAAGCCGCCCCGGTCCTCCATGATCAGGCCGCACGTCTCTTCCTGGCGGACGATTTCTAAAACCCTCGGGACACCGGGGAAATCGAGTTCGCCCAGAATCCCGAATTCCCGTTCGAGCGACTGAACATCCGCGACTCGCGGGGGATTGCCTCTTGGCGTTTTGACAAGAACGGTCTGTTGATCTAGGTCCCGGCGTCCACGATACAGAACGTGCCGATCCGACAGCGAGAGTTCTTCGATGACCTCGATACCGAAAAGCGTCATAAACCCCGGGCTCCAGGCTCCAAGCTAAATGGACGTCGTCCGGCCTCCGCCGGACTATGTGAAACAAGCGCTCAGGTACACCGCCTTGAGAACATAATCTTTATTGCGGTTGCACTCAACGCACCCTAACCACCGAGGAGTAGTCTGGTCACGCATCCCCAGAAATTTGGCGATTTGTATTATTATGCCACAGGAAAAGGGACTCTTCCGGAGATTATTCGCGATTCCTGCCACCCCGTGACGGTCCTCGCTTCCAATCTATCCGGTCTGGCCATGACCTTTCATGGGACCCTGTTTAACCGCGCGGCCCCTTTAAGTATTGGCCAAAAATCGTCCCGAGTTCAGTCAGGCGTTCGCGCTCCACCGCCCGCAAGCGTTTTGAAAATGATTCTGGAACGCACCGTCGGACGTGATAGCGGATAATTTCGTCCCCCACGCTCTTGAGAGCAGCCTGGGCCGCGGCAATCTGAGTGAGGAGATCGACACAGAGTCGATTGTCCGCAACCATTCGTTGGAGGCCCCGAATCTGTCCTTCGATCCGTCGCAACCGCAAGCCCACAGATTTCTGGTTTTTTGAGTCCAACATGGAATCATCCTGGTCAGCGATTGACTGCTATATTATTGTATACCTATACAGGGTAATGGTATCGTATCGTCGGGAGGGGATTCAGTCAAGGGGAATGAGGGTCGCAGCGATGCCCAGGTAAACATATATGCCCAAGAGACTTGCAGAACAAAGTATCCTCTTTATAAGCATCCTGAAGTGGGTGATATTGGCCACCGTGATCGGTTCCCTCGTCGGCCTCTCAACTTCCGCGTTTCTGATTGCGCTCAATTTCAGCATCGCCTTTGCAAGGAAATCACCCTACTATTTTTTGTCTCTGCCAATCGCCTTCTGGCTGAGCGCGATGCTGGTCAAGAAGCTTGCCCCGGAGGCTGAAGGCCACGGAACCGAGAAGGTGATTGAGGCGGTACACAAACGGTCCGGAAAGATTGATAAGGCGGTTGTTCCCGTTAAGCTCATTGCCACGATTATTACCCTGGCGGCGGGCGGTTCCGCCGGAAAGGAAGGGCCTTGCGCCCAGATTGGCGCTGGGTTGTCATCCTTGTTCGCCGACCTTTTCCGATTTAACAACCGGGACAGAAAAAAGCTCGTAATCTGCGGGATCAGCGCTGGGTTTGCTGCAGTCTTTGGGACTCCCATCGCCGGGGCAATTTTTGGCGTCGAGGTCCTGTTTGTCGGGAGTCTCTTGTATGACGTTCTCCTTCCCTCGTTCATTTCCGGCGTGACGGCGTTTCAGGTGTCGTCTGCCCTGGGAGTGAAATACTTTCACCACGCCATCGCGTTTACACCCGTCTTTAGTGAACTCTTCTTTTTGAAGGTGGTCGTCGCAGGCATCTGTTTCGGAATGTGTTCATTTGTGATGATTGAGATCCTGCGGTCAGCCGAAAAGCTTTCGGCTCTCTTGAATATTTCTAAACCTCTTAAAGGCGTCTTGGGTGGAACCGCTGTTTTACTGCTTGTGTTCGTCTTTTCCCAGCAGTATCTCGGCCTTGGCCTCGACACGATCGAAGCTTCATTGAATGGTCAACCCGTTTCGTGGTATGCATTTTTCGTGAAGAGCATATTCACTGCCAGTACGTTGAGCTTTGGGGGGAGTGGCGGGATTGTAACGCCGATATTTTTCGTCGGGGCCACCTCCGGGGCCCTTTACGCCAGAATTGCCGGTCTCGACCTGGCGACCTTTTCGGCCATCGGCCTCGTGAGTCTTCTGGCTGGCGCCGCGAACACCCCCATTGCTGCCAGCATCATGGCGGTTGAGCTCTTTGGACCTCAGATTGCGCCCTACGCTGCAGTGTCCTGTGTCATCAGTTTCCTCATGACCGGACATCGAAGCGTGTATCCGTCCCAGATTCTCTCCGTTAAGAAGTCGGCTTCACTGAACGTCCAGGTAGGTCAGCAGATCGATGAGTTAAACACCCAGGTCAGTCTCCGAATGAAGAGTATTCTCTGGTTGCTGCGAGTGGTGAAAAGAAACAAGTGAATAGGGAAGAGGCGTGGGCGACCCTAGAATGACGCCATGGGAAGGCGCCGGAAACGGCTCGCAGCCCAAGAGATAAGATGCCATCCTAATTTGGAGGGACTGTCCCTCCGGAGTCGATACTGGGAACGAGAGCGGGGAACTGTTATCGTTAGAAGGGGTTAGCGGTTGGCGATCGTTTTCGAGTGGGTTCCAGTGAGGACCAGGACGTACCGCCCATTCACATGATCGAGGGATCCTTTACACCGATTTCTGCCAGGTGCTGAAATACGCGTCGCACGACACGGTCGCAGCGGACCCCCATGAAGGAAAACGTCTCTTTTGCGGTTTCTCCGACCCGCGCAAAAAGGCCCCGGCGCATCATGGCTCGGCCCCGATGAAGACGGACCTTCACATTCTCTTCGGTGATCTCCAAGGCCGCGGCAGTCGCCGAAGTACTCAGCTCCTCCACATCCCGCAGCATGACGACCACTCGATATTCTTCCGGTAGGGCAAGAACCGCTTCCTCCAACAATTGGCGAAGTTCAGCGTCGGAAGTGGTTCGCTCAGGGTCGGGGGATGCGTCTATATGATCATTATGCTTCAAGGGGGATTCTCCGTCAAAGTCCGTTTCATCCAGCTGCTGATTGCGGTTTCGCCTCCGGACACGGGCCAGGGCCTCATGGACAGCGATTCGCGTCAGCCAGGTCGAGAATGATGCCCGGCCTGCGAACTGGTTCAGGTGTTGGTAGGCGCGGACATAGGCATCCTGCATCACATCTTCGGTTTCGTCGTCGTCCCGCAAGATCGCACGGACCACCCGGTACAGCCGCTGGTTATACCGCCGCATGATGACCTCATAAAGCGCGGTTTCTCCCGCCAGCACCCGCTCAACGACGTACTCGTCTGTCCACGCCTCAGTTTTTGCCTTGTCCGGAATTCGCGTGATTTCCATTTTCTCCCACCAAACGATAGAGTCCCCGCTGAGCGAAAGGTTACATGATATTTGCAGTGGGTTCAATGTTGGGCCTTAAGCACTTTGGATTCTGACATGACAAGTCTGTCCAGAAACAGTTCAACATTTGCAGGCGATGCTGGTGGGGCCATCGGGCCTGGCGGGAGAAGTCAGAGGTCGGAGGTCAGAGGTCGGAGGTCAGAAGTCGGATATGAGAGGTCAAGGATTTAAGGCGTTGGTTCTAAGATTCCACGATAGAGGAGGTATCTTTCATCTGACCTCTGAGTTCTGACTTCCGACTTCTGATTTCTGACTTCAATATCAAGAATGAACATTCTTCGACTGATCCAGAGACCACTTCTAATTCAAATTCTCCGGGTAAGACATTCGTCGTGTCTTTTTCTTGTCGAGGACGGTCAAACTTTCGTGTAACCAAACGGCGCCTCGTCACTCTATTCCGCCGGAGGTAGAAAATGAAAACTTTTGATTCTCGACTCAATGTTTCCTGGTGGGCGCTGCGGATCGGTTTGGGAGTAGCCCCCATCGTTGCTGGAATAGACAAGTATTTCAACAAACTCGTGGATTGGGGGATGTACCTGAGCCCATATGCCACAAAGCTCATCCCCGTCAGCGTGCCAACTTTCATGCACGTTGTCGGCATCGTGGAAGTTGCCGCCGGCATTGTGGTGCTGAGCCGTTGGACAAGACTCGGCAGCTACGTCGTGATGCTGTGGTTGCTTGGCATCGCAGCCAACCTGCTGTCGACCGGGATGTTCTATGACCTGGCCGTGCGTGATATGGAGCTGGCCATCGGTGCATTTGCGCTATCGCAGCTGACGACCGTGCGGGAAGGTGCATTCGGGACGCGCGAACAGAAAAACGGTTTGTTGCGCACTGTCACTGCATACTGAGATGAAAGAGAAGAGTGACGGATGACAGCATCTCGCGAAGTGGTACGCTCTGGTAGCCGTGATCCGCTCGCTTTTCCGCGGATCACGGGCTTTTGCGACCCGCAGGGAAAATCCCGCGATCCCAAAAACCGGGATCACGGCTACCAAAGCTTCTGCAACTCAACACTAACAAACGGAGGAGACCATGCGAAAACTCATGTTACTGGTACTGTCCGCGGCTTTAACGCTTCCCATGTTGGCCGCGAACAAAAGCTTCAACAATGTCCCTGTCGTGGATGTGAGATGCTCACAAAAAGCGTCGGCCGACCCGGATGCGCACACCCGATCCTGCCTTCTGATGTGCCAGGAGAGCGGTTTCGGCATCGTGACCGCAGAACATCAGTTCATAAAATTTGATAAGGAGGGTAATGCGAGGGTCCTGGAAGCGCTTAAGACCTCCCAGAAGAAGGACCACCTCCGCGTCGATGTCAGTGGAGAGGTTGAGAGCGACATTCTGAAAGTAAAAACGATCAAGCTGCTGTAACCCTTTCGGGGAGTGCGTCCATGCAAAAAGGTTACAGTGGAAACAAAAAATATACCTTGGAGTTTGCTGTATCTTTCTTTGGTGCTGCTGACTCTATCCGGTCGACGGGGGATTCCCCGCGGAGGATAACATGAGGAAGATAACGTTGTTCGGCACAGTGGCTCTAGTCGTGATGTTCTCGATGGTCGCGGCACAGCAATTCAGTTCTGAAAATCGGGGAGAAGAAATCCGCGGGCGCTCTCCCGACCGTGGCATAGAGATGGACAGCACCATGATGGCCGCCCATGGAAGGCAGGTGTTCCGGTACGACACCTTTGGCGACGAAGATTTCTGGGGCGGGTCCCTGAAGTTGCACCAGGCGATCGAGGGAACGAAGTTTGGTGGAGTAGGCCCCGGCGTCTCACCCCGCACCGCATTGGCGGTGGGGCTCAAGGTGGATGTGGATGTCCTTCCCAAGGACCTGATCGAAAAAATCCGGGCGGGTAAGGTCAATCTCGACGATCCCGCAACGACGCTTGCCTTGCTGCGCCTGAATTCGGTTCTAGGCGTAAAGGGGTTTTTCAATGAAGACGGAAGCCTGAAATCGGTCGGGATCCAGTGCGCCCTGTGCCATTCCACCGTCGATAATTCATTTGCTCCGGGGATTGGCCGGCGGCTCGATGGCTGGGCGAATCGAGATCTCAATGTTGGCGCCATCGTCAGCTTGGCCCCGGATCTCAGCGGACCGGCCAATCTTCTCCATACGGATCAGACCACGGTTCGCAAGGTGCTTGCGTCCTGGGGTCCCGGAAAATTTGATGCCGCCCTGTTCCTGGACGGGAAGGCATTCCGACCGGACGGCAAGTCGGCAGCCACGCTCATCCCGCCCGCATTCGGCCTTGCCGGTGTGAATCTGCACACGTGGACAGGGTGGGGATCCGCGACGCATTGGAATGCCCTGGTCGCAAACCTGGAAATGCATGGGAAGGGCACGTTCTATGATCCGCGTTTGGCCAATGCCAGCCAGTTTCCCATTGCCGCAGAAGCAGGCTTCAATAATGTCAGGAGTTCCGAAGACCTGATCACCGACAAGTTGCCCGACCTGCATTTCTACCAGTTGGCCCTTCCAGCCCCGACGCCACCTGCCGCCTCATTTAATCACGAAGCGGCGCAACGCGGTCAAGAGGTCTTCAAAGGCAGGGCCCAGTGCTCCAACTGCCATGTCCCGCCGCTCTTTACGGAACCGGGCTGGAACATGCACACGGCTCAAGAAATCGGGATCGATGATTTCCAGTCCAGTCGAGCGCCCGATCATGCCTATCGCACCGCTCCGCTGAAAGGCTTGTGGACCCATACCTCCGGCGGCTTTTATCATGACGGCCGATTCGCAACCCTCCGGGATGTGGTCGAGCACTACGATACCCAGTTCCACCTGGGGCTGACTGACCAGGAAAAGACAGATCTGATCGAGTACCTGAAATCGCTGTAAATGTGCCAGCAGCGGCGCTCGTGGGTCGTTGATCTTCGAGTGCCGCTGCGAAACGGGTCGGGAATTCGAGGGCGCCGGGTTTTGATATTCAACCGGCACTTTAATGCTTTGTATGAACTTCAACCCGCTTCAGATCCCTTTATAGATCTTTCTCCTGCAACTGCACATCGGCGTTCTTCCATGCGGCCAAGAATTTCTGATGTGCCGAATCGGCGTCGGCGGTTCGGTTCTGTGCCTTCAGGGTTTGCCAGAGCCCAAAGAGCGATCGGGGGTTGCCGGGATTGTGCAACAAGTCTTCGCGGAACACCTTCTCCGCTTCGGCGTATTGGTGGTCGCGAAACAACGCGCCGCCCAGAGACTCACGGACGGGATAATACCAGTCGGGGGGTTCGTCGTAGTGCAACGCGTCCTGGAGGGCCGCGGCCTTCTTCCACAATGTAATCGCCGTCTTGCGATCGCCGCGTGCTTCCGCCATTCGAGCATCCAGCGCATTCAATGCCAGATTCAAAACTGCGGCCGCGCTGTTGAATCCGAACGGCGTCCCCTCGGGGAGCTTGGGGATGGCCGCCGCAAGGGTCTTTCGCTCCTCGTCCATCTTTGCGAGGTCATGCCCACCGACGTAGGCCAGCCCGCGGGCGTAGTGCCACAAGGCGGTGTCGATGAGGAGTTCGGCGTCGGGCGCAGGCGATTTCAGAATCTCGTCCCAACGATTGAAACGCGCCAGCACCCACGGCTGCATGGGCAGAAACCACTCCAGCATGGTCATCTGTTTGGCTTGAGGCTCGACGTGGGCCACAAGCTTTTCGGCGGCGTCGCGTGCACAAGCAAAGTTGCCTTCCATACTGCAGGCGAGTGCCAGGAAATGAAGATTGTGACTGTAGTACATCAGGTCGTACAGGCCGCCCTCAGTTCCGGCGCTCTGGATGAACGCCCGGTCCGCCTTGATCGCGGCCCGGTTGGCTTGGACGGCGCCGTCGTAGTTTCCAATGCGTTCGTAGATGTGGGCGGGCATATGGGCCAGGTGTCCGGCGGCGGGGGCCGCCGTCTCCAGGCGACGCGCGCTCGCCAGGGCCAGCTCGGGATGCGGCGAGGCTTCGACCGCATGAATATAAAAATGATTCGCGCCCAGATGCGCCGGATCGCGCCTCAAAACGGACTGGAGCACCGCGACGATCTCTTCCGTCCCGTCCGCAGGTTTTCCCTCCAGCGTCCAAAGATCCCAGGGATGCAGATTCATGATGCTGGCGGCGTACAACGCCGCAGCATCAAGATCGTCTGGATAACGGGCGGTGAGTTGTTTCATGGCCGCGCGATAATCCCCTGCCAGCTTTTTCAGGTCGGCCTGGGGGTCCTTGGAATAACAATGGGCCAGGGCTTCGACATAGTCGCGCTCACGGGGAGGCGCGGTGACGGCCAGTTGGCGTGCTTTCTGTATCGCCTCGTAAGCCGTCTTTTCCCGCTCATGATCGATGTCGGTGTCATTGTAATTGGGGCCGACGGCCAAGGCGATGCCCCAATAGGGCATGGGTGATGCCGGATCCAGTTCGGCGGCGCGCCGAAACGACCGTGCGGCCTCTTCGTGATTGAAGGCGTAAATCAACGCCAATCCTTGATCAAAAAACTGCTGGGCATCGAGAACCTTAGTGTGGATGGGATGGTGGACGTCGCCCAGCCCTGCAATGATGGCCGCCGGACGTTTCTTCGAAGTCATGGAAGAATGGTCGGGCTGAGCCCAAACCACCGCGGCGCAAAGAAGTAGGGCAAAAGCCCATGCCTTGTTTATCACGAGGAACCCCCCGAGTCAGGAATGTGTGGATCGGACATTATCTTAACAGTGGGGGACTGCCCTCGCAATGGGACACTCGAAGGAACAGATCCGCTGATGCCGCTCCGAACTTGGTGGGGAAATTAGAGGGTCCCATTCACGACTGCCCTTCCAACACGTCGTCCTGCTCAGTCCCCCTCGGGGGACTTGGTTTGGTACAGCCCGCTGCTTCAGCGGCGGGGAAGGGCCACCACCGACCGTTACCCCGATTCATCGGGGTTGAGTGCTTTGGCGACCCGTTCACGGGCCGACACGGGGATTTGCATTGGATAACCGCCGATTCCGATCTGCCCCCATCACGTCCAAGAGCCTGTTGTTCAGCGCACTTGAAAACTGATGTCCGCCTTATAGAAGTCAGGCTTCCCGTCCTTGAGGAAGGGTTGAAAATGCCATTGTTGCAGGGCCTCGTATCCTGCCAGGAATAGGACGGACGGTACATTGTTCGGATTCCCAGCACCCAGCAGTTTTCCATCGGGGCCAATCGACACGCGCACGACAAACGTTGTGCCCGGTGGCGCTGCTCCCGGCGGAATTTGTGGCTCAATTAAGTGGGTGGCCAGCTTGCGCGCCTCTGCATCGGACAGGAGCATGACAGGGTTTTCAATCTTGGTGTTGAACGCGAAGGTCAGATACCCCTCCACCTGAACAGGCTGGCCGTCGCTCACTGCGGGTTTGAATTGCCACTTTTGCACCTGCTGGCGAACGGTATCATCCAGTCCGGGATTGGCGGAGTTGCCTGGAAATGTCTCCCGGACATGTCCGCTCCTGTCCACACTCACATAGATGCTAAGGACGCCAGAGGTCTTGCCCCCGCGAACAGTGGGCCAGACGATATCAGGAGTTTGCAGGGCCAGACCCCGAAGCGGGGCCTCCGGCAAGAAGACGCTTCTCACCAGCTCCTGCTTCGGGGAGGGATGGGCAATGGCGAAGAGACTCTCGTCGGGGTCCTTCAGTTCTGACAGTTCGGTAATCTTTGCTTCAATGGTGGTCCCCGGCTCGGGATTTGTTACCAGGAGATAGGGGACAAGCTTTTCCTTGAATCTTTTGTAATCCTTGAATTCCACCGAGTATCCTGGGATTCCCACATAATTTAGCAGACCATAGCTGCCTTCGAAACAAATGGCGGAAAACGCGATGTTCTCGACCGGCGCAACGCCAACCTTCGTCTGGAAGCGGAGACAAGAATTGGCTAGCGGTGAATTCGGCGGCTTGCTGATAAGCGTATTGCTCTGTTTCAACACCTCAAGCACGGGCAGGGGGTCGAGCAGCGCTGTTACCAACTCGCGCAGCCACAAGGCATAATAATCATCTTCATCCTGTTCGAAGATTTTGTCGCCGTTGATGATGAGCGTCTGCGTGAAGTCGGGGGACTGGATCGTCCGGCGCCATTTATCGGGAGCAACCCAGAAGACCTCGATGTCCGCAATCCGATCCGTCTCCGGACTATCCTTCTCCAGGATCTTCGCCTTAAGATGGAAGGGTGGACTGCCTGGCGTGGTGAGCTTCGACTGGGCCACGGCATGTTCGGCAGCTTCCCCTATGGGAATCTGCTGAGCGAAGGTAGCCGCCGACAGGCTGACCACCAATCCGCTGAGTGCTAACAACCCCACACCAACTTTCATAATCGCCTCATGTGGCCTACCAGCATAAATTTCGGGTCAGAATTTCACATTCCAAAAACTGTCCTTTGATTTGGTCCCGGGTGGGACGAGTGCCTTGGAATTTTGGAATGTGGAATCCTGGCCTCAGAATGCTTTCATCGCGGCATCTGTTGTACCACTGCCCGGAGTTCTGGCTCCTTGGCTCTAATTTGCCAAGTGAGATTTTCGAATTGTGGAAACTTCAGCACCTCTTCGCATTCCCTCATGGCATCAGCATACCGCTTCAGGACTTCAAGGCACTGCACTTTCCAAAAGTGCGCTGAGGCGACCTCGTATTCATCATTCGGGAGTTCAGCAATAATCCGATCGAAAATCTCCATTGCGATGCGCGGATTGGAATGGATGCTCGCCCACCCAATGCTCGTTATGAGGTCAGCTATGTTCACCCTTGGATCCGAATTCTTTTTCGCCATATCAAAGAGTTCATCGAGCGACAGTCCTCCGAGTGCATACATAGCTCGATATGCGTTCCTTCTGACCTCAGGATCTCCTTGGATTGCCGCGTCTTTCAAAATCGGCATTGCTCGCTTGTCCCCTATTTCACCGAGACTGCTGGCAATCACACCACCGAAGACAAAAGGAATCTCAGTGCATCCATTCTTGCTCCCCAGTCCATATCGTTTTCTGGTTCCATCGGGTTCCTTCGCAAAGAAATTGCGACTCAAGAGTTTGATAAAAAAAGGTAAGACTCGCGCATCTTTGGACTTGACGAGCGCGGAACAGGCATATATCCAGCCGTCCTGCTGCTTTTCCACCATATCCATGAGGGGCGGAACAGACAGCTCGAGGTGTCTTGCCAGGTAATCGATCGCACTCCATTGAGACCCATTCCTCGGATGCGCTAAGGCATCAATTGCCCCTGCCACGCTGGAGTAGTCCCGATCACTCGTCGCCGTGGCCACCGAAATGAGGCTGGTAACAAGAATCCAAACTGTGCAATGAGCAACAGCTCGTCGAGCTAATCTATGCATAAGAATGAATGTGGCAGTTGCTCGCCAGCGCCTCCCAAGTGAGCTCTGGCGTCCCCGGCCTCATGGGGATGGACTGAGAACTGAAATGCAGTCGCCAATGTGCAGAATGCAGAGCTCTAACAATTCTGACCCCAATAATAGAGTTCAATTTGCATCCACCCTTACAATTTGGAATCCCTGTAACACATGTGAATAATGGGCAGTGCCATCAAAGTAGTACTCTGCGTGTGATACTCCTTTGTATTTGAAACTGAATCGAATTTCCAACTGAGACGAGCCACTCGTTATCGCTGAATACGTTCCGTCTGATACATATCCCGTAAGCATTTCCTCTGTCTGTGGTGGAAGAACATGCGTGGCAGGGCCGATATGCCCGATGGGGTATCCAGTTTTCTGCCCATTGATATAAAATCCCCACTCTATCGTTAACTCGCACGCAGGTACACTTCCTACATTCTTGAATATGAAAACGACGGACAATTTCCTATTCACAGGGTCATCCTCTGCGCGTGAGTCATCAACTGTTAAGTAGGGTCTGTGTGTCAGTTCTAGGATTTTTTGAGCGACTTGAGCTGATCTCTTTGTAGCACGCCAATGTCCCAAAGAAACAATTGCATAAACCACGGTCGCAACAGCTATTACTGCAGTTGCAATTGCAGTAACGGTTGCTGGATCACGCCACCACTGGGTGAGATTGTGCGCATCATAAAGTCCAAAAACAAATCTCGCGAAGGTCATATCAGTTACCTGATTTTGAAATTACTACTTGGCCTGACAACTTCCGCGCCAGCCAGGGCGGATTTGTGGATGTTCGATCGTGTGAGTCGCGTCTCGGCCTTTGGGCATTTGTTTTTGGCAGCGACACCGGGCCGGGATCTTACAGCGCGGTCAAGATTGTTAATTAGGATGACCCAACTCATGGGGAAGTTACAAAAAACCAATTGCAGTTGTCACAACGCGCGTTCCGGCTCGATTAGATTCACGGGGGATTATGCTCGGTCGTTTCCTCTAACGATTAATCATTCCTTGTACAGTTCACTTGCTTATGCAACGAAAACAAACATCGGTCTCGATCCAAGCGTCTGCTTGCATTTCGTCGGCGCGCTCTAGTGCCCGTTTGCAGGCAGAAGCTTCGTCGTCGAGTGGTCCCTCTAAAAACACATCAGAAGGCAACCTATGCAAATATAAGTTATAAACATAGATCTCACCAGCTAGATCCCGAGCGGACTTCTTTCGAAAAATCAAGATATCATCCTCGCTAATTCCCACCCGTAATCACCTCCGAGTTCACCGTTCTAATCTTTCATATCGAGTCTTTGCCCATCGCAAGAGCATATCACACGGCGAAAAAGCGGGTCAGACCTGGACATAGAACTGAACAGAACTGACCTTGGGCAATAATCAAAATGGGATCAATTATGACGACGGGCGGCGATGCCGGCACTTATCGCGCCCGTCGACGAAGTGCCCGACGTGCCTCGGTCAATCGGCGGCGATGATCGCAGTAAGGTTGAGCATACGTGACGAACTCTTCGCGGGATAAGTTCCTGCCCAAATCCGGCACCACATCCCACAACGATTGGGCTTTCTCCAGATCCGCACACTCTTTCACATCACATTCCGCACAGGTACCGAAACCCTTCGTCCGACAGCAGTGGCGCGCCTTGCAGGTGCGGCTGGTGTGAAACAGTTCTTCGTCTGGACCGAGACAACCGCCACAAGAGATGTTTTCGACCGTCTCGTTCAAATGGTAAATCCTCTGCCAGGCAGCCACGGTTCGCTTCTGGTGCGCCACCCCCCTGGCGCCCCCATGGTAGGCCGGACAATCCGAGCACAGAACTCCGCAAGCGGACATCATCCTAGTCATCTCGTTCTCCTTTCTTCCGCCTATCAATCTTCAATCATCCTCAGGTTAGAGTGATCGATGGCGTCTCGATTTGTTTTTGTTTCTTCATTCGATGGAACGCGAATGTGGCCCTGACACAACTGAGGAAAACGGCTGAAAAGATTATCAAAAGGACCAAATTGTATCCGCCTTTTCCTTTGAAAATCATATACAGCTGTCCGGCCGAATACAGCACCAACCCCACAACCGCTGCCGTGCGCGACAATTTCCGGATTCCAAACCCGACAGCCACAAAGATGGCCGCATCGAGGATCGCGGAGACGGGAACCCACTGGAAGATTGCAAAAAAAGTCGTCACTCCTGCGATCAAAAATGAAACCCACATTCCACGATCTGCAACCGACTTGATGTCAGATTCACGGTGCACATCAGGCCACAGCAGTTCCCGAATTCTTGAATGACTCTGTGGTGTATTGGAAGAAAGGCCGAGTTGCTGCATGCTTTCCCCTTTCATGAGGCATCGCCTGCCAATATACAGCACCCCAATGCGAGCTGATAGTCCCGGCGTGCGCCCCTGCGGATTGCGCCGGGGGTTCATAACAGAAAATTCGAATCAAACTCAAATCTTCAACAAATGGAATCTCCGACTTGCCCCCCCAACCCTCTTGACTCGAGAAGAACTCCGTGAAGCCCTGGGAAATTGACCGTCCCGTTTTATTGTCCCGGCTTCTGTGCCGACTGCGCCTCCTGCGCCTGTCGCACCAACTTCTTCAACTTGCCCTCGATCGAGGCGTCGCCGATGTGTTCATCCTGGAGCACGCCGTCGGCATCGATGGTGAAGGTGTGCGGAATGGCCTCAACGCCGAACAGCTTCGCCACCGGCCCCGTGAACCCGCCGTCGCGGCACTGCAGCCAGGTCATCCGGTTTTTCGAGATGAACTCCTTCCACTTCTGTTCATCGCTGTCGAGACTCACGCTCAGCACAACCAGAGGTTGGCCTTGAAAACTGTCAGCGATCTTGCGTAAATGCGGGAGCGCGGCCCGGCAGGGTCCACACCAGGTCGCCCAGAAGTCGACTAACACGACCTTTCCTTTCAGATCGTCGAGCGAAACCCGCTGTCCATCAAGTGTAGTGACCGCAAAGGGCGGCGCCATCCGTGCGCGTGCCAGTTCGGGCTGGCTGATATAGCGCAGCGCACGTTGGCGATCCACATCGCCCGCAGGCCTCATCTTCACAAACCGCTCGAACTGCGCCTTCGCCGCCTCGTCCTGTCTCAACCGGGCGAGCACCTGGCCGTCGGCAAAAACTGCCGCCGGGAAGTTCGCAAATGCCGCCAGCGCCTTGGTCATCTCGTCGTGGGCTCGCGTGAAGAGTTCATCCTTGCGTTTGTCCGACCCCTCGTACATCAGCACCAGGCCGAGTTGGTAGTGAGCAATGGCCAGCCAATCGCCACAATTTGAAGAGGGCCCGGATGGGGTCGCCTGGCCGATCAAAAGTGTAGAACTTCACAATCGGGAATTCAAGGAGAAAGCGTAACAGAGGAGTTCAGAGTTCATAGTTCTCAGAATTCATTCCCACGGCAGTGGATAGATTGGGGTCGGCTGCATGGATCAGGGTAGCAGGCATGGAAAAAGCCGACAATGCTCCGGAAGGGTATGCCTGTGATCCCAGCGCGGCCGCTTGGAAATTACCTTACACTGCAGAGGGGTTTGGTCTGCCTCTTGAAGCTTGCTTTTACATGAAATGTGGCTTTTGTTTGGAATTTGGATTTTACTTGGATTTTGGAGTTTGGATTTTGGAATTTGTTTCTCGAAAAATCTCCCCTTGATCATTGACAGGA
The DNA here is from genome assembly GCA_020073085.1 of Terriglobia bacterium. Lineage (NCBI taxonomy): Bacteria > Pseudomonadati > Acidobacteriota > Terriglobia > Terriglobia bacterium. The sequence continues at coordinate 137,604 of JAIQFV010000011.1, forward strand.
GCAATGGTAGGATTCGCTGTCGATAACTGAGGGGAGGAAAATGAGCAAACCGACGGATCTGGTTCAGGGGACGCTGGACCTGCTGATCCTCAAGACCCTGGCGCTTGAGCCCATGCACGGGTGGGGCATCGCCCAGCGAATCCGGCAAGTGTCGATGGAAGTGCTCCAGGTGCATCAGGGGGCGTTGTACCCCGCCCTGCATCGCCTCGAGCAAAGCGGATGGATCCGGGCCAAATGGGGGGAGTCCGACAACAATCGCCGCGCCAAGTACTATTCACTCACAGCGGCAGGACGCAAGTACCTGGAGCAGGAGCAAGCCAACTGGCACAGGCTCGCCGCCGCCATCGGCCTGGTTCTGGAAACGACCTGAAAGATGGCGAGAGATATCAGGGTTGGGGCGCATCCGGGAATCGGAGGCACAAGAAACGATAATCGATCACACCCGAAATTAGTGCGCGTCAGATTCTGGCAGATCCCTGACCGGACACCGTGTGTGGGCCCGGGATCCCAAAGAAAGGGGCCCAGTTGCCGTGGCATATCGCTTTGAGCGGATGGTAAACCGGTACTATTGATTATGATCTTCCCCCGGATCCAGGACGTTGGATAGGACCGGGCTACTCTACTCCGAGGAGCGAAAACGATGATGCGCTGGATTTATAAGCTGCCGTTGCGCCTCCGCTCGCTGCTCCGCAAGGACAGCGTTGAGGAAGAACTCGGCGACGAACTCGGCTTCCATTTAGAAAAGCTGGTGGAGGAAAACGTTGCCAAGGGGATGACCCCGGAGGAAGCCCGACACGCGGCCAGGCGCGAGCTGGGCGGAGTGGAACAGATCAAGGAGGAGTGTCGAGATACGCGTCGGGTCAACTACATCGAAGATTTCATACACGATGTCCGATATGGCGTGCGCCAATTACGGCGCAGTCCCGGTTTCACGGCCGTTGCTGTCGTCACGCTCGCATTGGGCATCGGGGCCAACACGGCCATTTTCAGCGTGGTGAATGCCGTCCTGCTTCGCCCACTGCCGTACAAAGATCCCTCACAACTGGTTTGGGCCACCGAGCGCTTTGCATTCAACCACGGCGCCGCTACTGCGGTCAGCCCCGATTTCATTGGGTGGAAGGAAAACAACCGCGTCTTCCAACAGATTGGAGCGTTCGGAGGAGGCGTTGGTGCCAACATGACGAGGGCGGGCGAGCCCCTCCGCGTCAGCGTCACGAACGTGACCACGGAGCTCTTTCCCATGCTGGGCGTTCAGCCGATTGTGGGGCGCACGTTTCTGTCTTCAGAAGGCCGGCAGGGTCAGGAGCACGTCGCGCTCCTCAATGAAATGCTGTGGCGCGGGCGCTTTGGAGCGGAGCCGGCGATTGTGGGAAAGACCGTTCAACTCGATGGAACAGGTTACACCATAGTGGGTGTGATGCCGGCAAGCCTGCGCTACCCCCGGGCGGACGTGTGGACGCCTTTTGCACTCAACGGGGAGGCATTTTCACCCCAATCTCCCCGCTTGACACTCCTCACCGTGATCGGGCGCCTCAAGGGCGGGACGACCCCCGGCCAGGCGGAATCGAATCTCCAATTGATCGCCGAACAAATGAACCGGCAGTATCCGGCCCAGGCGGCGCGCTTTCGATCGAATGTGAGGGTAGAGGTGATTCGGCTTCATGAACTTTTGGTCCAAAACGTCCGCTCGCTGCTGCTGATTCTCCTGGCCGCAGTGGGGTTCGTCCTGCTGATCGCGTGCGCCAATGTGGCGAATCTCCTGCTTTCGCGGGGGGTGGCCCGACGCAGGGAGATGGCCGTGCGCGGAGCACTGGGCGCCCGGCGTCTGCGGCTCGTACGGCAGTTGCTGACGGAGGGGAGTGTGCTCGCCGCAGCCGGCGGGGGGCTCGGAGTCGTCGCGGGGTTCTGGGCTGCCGATCTCCTCAAGCAACTCATCCCTCCAAATCTTCCTTCGAACATTCGGCTTGACCCACAGATTCTGTTGTTCGTCGTCGGCCTCGCGTCCCTCGCCGTCATTTTGTTCGGACTTGCGCCCGCCGTGATTACCTCACACACCCACGTCAGCGGAGCGCTCAAGGAAGCGGGACAGGGCGCCGGCGGGAGCCGTAACACTCACCGTTTTCGAGGCCTTCTGCTGGTCGGCGAAATTGCACTGGCGTATGTCCTGTTGATGGGGGCGGGCCTTTTGGCACGAAGCTTTGTCCGGCTCACCGAAGTTGACCTGGGGTTCGAACCGCGTCACTTGCTGGTTGCGACGGTCCAACGGCCTCGGACCATTGGGTTCGATGCGCCTCAGCACGCCGCTTTCTACCGTGAGGTGCTCGAGCGCGTTCGGGCCTTGCCGGGGGTCGATGGCGCCGCGGTAACAACGCACTATCCTCTGGGATCAATTCAAAACGCTACTCTGGCGCTGAACATCCAAGGCGCGGGTATTGTCCATCCGGCCCACGTGATCTCGGTGGCCGCCATCAGCCCCGATTTCTTTCAGACGATGGGAATCCCATTACTGAAGGGGCGTTCCTTTGGCGACCGTGACTCGCAGGACGCCCCGCGCGCCGTGGTGCTGAATGAATCCCTGGCGCGGGAGGCCTTCAAAGAAAACAATCCCCTCGGCCAGCGCATCAGCTTCGGAGCACCTGGGGCGCCATGGTGTGAGGTCGTCGGCGTGGTCTCTGACACGAGGAATTCCGCACTTGATAAATCTCCGCTCCAGGAGATTTACGTGCCGTACGCTCAGCAGCCGTCCTTTCTCATGAGCGTTCTGATTCGGACCACGGGAGATCCGGCATCCTTGGTCGGCGCCGTCCGGAAGACGGTCCAGGCGGTCGACAAGAATCAACCACTGTCCGAAGTCGTGACCATGGACGGGATTCTGGCAGAGGCTGTGGCGCCTCAATGGTTCAAGATGATCCTGCTTGGCCTTTTCAGCCTGCTTGCCTTGATTCTTGCCGCGGTTGGAATTTACGGCCTCATCTCTTACACCGTCATCCAGCGCACCAATGAGATTGGCGTGCGTCTGGCAATGGGAGCGGAGCCAAGGGATGTGCTGAAGCTGGTTGTTGGGCAGGGTTTGAATTTGACGATGTTGGGCGTCGCCCTGGGTTGGGCGGGGGCCCTGGCGCTGACACGCTTTTTGTCAAGCTTCCTTTATGCGGTGAAGCCAACCGACCCGCTGACCTACATTGCCGTCACGCTGGCTTTGACTGTCGTCGGGTTGTTTGCCAGTCTTATTCCCGCGCTCCGGGCGACCGGGGTGGATCCGGCGGTGGCCCTGAGATACGAGTAGGGAAGGAAGGCCCAAGTCCCAGACCGTCAGGTCAAAATGACGTCGGGGCGCGGGTTTGAGGGGAAAGATTCCTTCCAGGACAACGATGTCGATGTTCTCAAACTGATACGTGTGCTTGCGGTACCGGGTTACTGTTTCATTGGTGAAGTCGGCCACCAGGCGAAGACTCCGATTCTTAATGAGGGGTTCGATGAGCTGCTCGAACATCCCTTCGAAGCGGATGGCATGTGCATGGAAATGCTCCGCGGGATTCTCCGGATTAAAACGCCTTGACGGCAGATTCAACCATCCGTCCACGCCGATATTTGCGGCACGAACACCACGCTTTGCAAGCTCATTAACAATCTGCACCGTCAGATATCCTTTTCCGCTTCCATCAATTCCTGTGACGCCAACCAAGAGGCTTCGCTCGAGTGGCACCTCCTGCCTTTTGAGCAATATTCTGTCGACGGTTTGAAGGTGGACAGGCATTGGTTGAGTTCCCCGCGATGTGAAGCAATCCTGGTCACTTATCGAATATGTTGCCGGTTGGGGCACTTCGGGAACTGCGGTCTTCATGCTTTGGTAGCCGGGATCCCGTTCTTTGGGATCCCGGGTTTTTCCATTAATTGGGAGCGCTGGCGAACTTCAGGGAAAAGCCCGCGATCCCAAAGAACGGGATCGTGGCTACCAAGGCATGTGTAACGCAGGCGCCTTTGCCTAGTGGCTCGGTTGAGGGGCCCCGATGGCCCGGGGGATCTGATATGGCTGGATGCCCGGGATATTCAGTCGCATCCGGTACAAGCCGCTCCGCGCGCACAGGTAGAGCGTTTTGCCGTCCTCGTCGCCCCAGGCCATGTTGTGCGGATGCTTGGGCGCAATGATGGTACCCAGATGTTTTCCTTCCGGCGAGAGGACCCACAACCCGCCGGGCCCCGAGACGTACAGGTTGCCCTGCCGATCGACTTTCATGCCATCCAGGGCATCTTCACCCGGGGCGTCGGTCATATCGAAAAAGACCCTTCCATTCGCCAGCGTGCCATCCGCCTTCGCTTCATACCGCGTCACAATCTTCTTCTTGTCATCCCAGTTGGTCACATAGAGGTATTTTTCATCGGGCGAGAAGGCGATGCCATTGGGTCCTTCTAAATCGGTGCTGATCAGTTGGAGTTTGCCCTTGTAAAGTGAATAGACTCCACTGAAGGGCAACTCCTTTCTGGGATCCTTGAAGAACTTCGGAAGCCCGAACGGAGGATCGGTGAAATAGAGCGTTCCGTCGGAGCGGTAGACCAGGTCGTTGGGACTGTTGAGCCGTTTTCCTTGATATTGGTCAGCAAGCACCGTCTCAGTCCCATCCTTCTCCAACCGCGAGACTCGATGGTTCCCGTGTTCATTAATAGTGAGTTTTCCGTCCGGGTCGAGCGTCAGGCCGTTCGATCCCGGCTGCCCATACTCGGCAATGTCCGCGCCGGAGTACCCGCTCGGGGTGCGAAATACCTCGAGGGCGCCCGCATTGTTTCCATGCGGCGTGTACTTATAAATGATATTGCTGTTCGGGTCGCTGAAGAGCAGGTGATTTCCATCGGAGATCCAGATCGGACCCTCGGTGAATTTGAATCCCTCGGCGAGCTTAAAAATCTTCGGATTGGGGCCGACGATGGCGTCAATGGCCGGATCTTTCCGGACCACTTCAACATTCACTTCGCTTGGAGGGATCGCGACGGGTCCCGGTTTCACTTTGTAAAAATCGAGCTTCGCGTACCGCATCCAAATGAAATTTGTCGGTGGGTTCGAGAGCGGCCCGTTGATCCCAAAGACAGCGAGTTGAATCTTCTGCCCGGGCTGGACATTGCGCCCGAGAACGAGACGGTTCGGGGCATTCCATCCATTGATAACAGATCCTCCCCTTTGTCCCAGGGTGCGCGCCAGTTCGCCGTCCACCCAAATCTCCGCATAATCGTCGATCGAAGTTTCAAACACTACCATGGCATCAGTCGGATCAAAGGTGCCGACCCGGTCTGGAATGGTTAGATTGATTCGGTACCAGTTGAAGCACATCCGGCCGGTCGATCGGCGCTGGCTCAGGGTAGTGGGGTTTATCGCTTCCCACTTGGAATCGTCAAACTCGACCCCTCCTGCATGCGGGGTATAGTCATAGGTCTTAATGGCCGACCCGGTCGGCTGACCATCCGAACCAGGGGCCTTGAAATCCACCTCGACAATCCGGGTGTCGCTGTAGCGCCATTCCCCTTTGACCAGTCGAACACCCTCGCCAGTGGCGAGATCGATGGAAGCCATGGCCTCTCCAGTGGGGACATCTGCACTCCCTGTGAGTGTTATGTTTCCAAGGAGCAAGGCCAGCATCAAAAACTTTGCGATCCTCATGGGACCTGCTTTCTAAGATATTTTCTGCGCGCTCTGTGTCTCTGCGGTCCTATTTACCGCAGAGACACAGACGCTATCTGGCTTTGACCACGTAATACAGGAAGGGATTGGTCACTTCTTTGAACCAGTGGGGAGTCCCCGCGGGAACGATGATGACGTCCCCCTTGTTGAGTTTTCGAGTTTCGCCGCCACTGATTTCTTTTCCGCGGATCTCGTCGGGCGCGATGGTCTTCTCCTCCACGACGCTTCCGCCCGTCACGAAGGTCGCCGTGCCATCCAGCACGTAGATGATGTCGGCGTCCTTGGTATGGACTTCGGCCATCCCCGCGTTTTCGCGGCGACTGGCGTGCACCATGTATTTGTCACTGTCCTTGAATAAGACCGCCCCCTTGGCAAAGGCATCGTCCACCATGTTTTTTTCAAAGTAAGAGACGGGCGGCGACTGGCTTCGCAATGATGCCGTGGCGGCTTCCTTGAAAACACTGGCTCCGGCGATGGCCAGCTCTTCATCTTGCTGTGCGCTGGAGGCGCCGCTGACGCCCACTCCGCCAATGACCTGCCCTTCATAGACAATGGGGATCCCGCCTTGCAGCGGTGTAAAGTCATCGAGCGCGATCATTGCGGTCCGCCCGTTCTTGATGATCTCTTCGAAGGCGCGGGTGGGGTGCTTGAACAATACGGCCGTCCGCGCTTTGCCGATGGAGATGCGGGCGCCTGCCGCAAAGGTATTGTCAATCCGCTCGAGCGCCATCAAATTCCCGCCCTCATCAACAACCGCAATGACTCCTCCCGGGGCGTTGAGCCTTTTGGCCTCGGCCATCGAAGCGGCGATGACCTTTCTGGCTCCGTCCAGAGTCAGCGTCTTCCTGTCCGCGATCTGGCCTAAGCTTAGGGTGGCCGTCACGAGTATCGCAACCGCCGAAACCATTGCAATCTTGTTAAGCGATTTCATGAGCGCTCCTTTTCTCCTGTTGATCCCGCTTTAAAAGAGGAGGCGTCTCGCCGTCGTCGATGCTGGATTCCGGATTCTCCGTAGGCAGGACGCCTCCGCTCCAAATGAAGTCCATGGACTTTTCCTTTACTTTACCGGGGCACTAAACGAGGCTTCCCCGAGCAGGACCTCTGCAAAGGAACACCAGATCTGAACTTTCGCCACGTCGGGGATGTAAGCCGGCAGCGTGATGCTCTTCAGGTACCGATCGCCCTTGACTCGCAACTTGTCCAGCAGATAGACGTTCCCCTTGGAGTCCACTACCTGCCAGTGCGGATCCGGGGTGTCGGGAGGTACAAAATCATCCGACAGAGTCAGTACATTTTTGTTGCCTTGCTTGGTATGGGCGACTGTGCCCGTGTTGGCTTTGACGCCTGCGAATGGGCTGCTGGTATGCATGTCCTGTGCAATGCTTGCGCTCGCCGTCAGGATCCCGACGGCAATCACCAGGGAAAGCAGAAGAGGGAAAATCTTGCTAACTGAATTGCTCTTTGCTGATTTCATTAATTCATCCTCCGTTGTGTGTTGAGTGAGTTAGAACAATCTTTACTGAATCTGAACCGCGACCAGCGTGAACCAAAATCGATCCCCATTTGGAAGCCAGGAATGAGGGAAGCAGGCGATGAATCCGTCCCTTCTCCAGGAGGCCCATCGGGTGGAATATCAAGTGTTTTCATCTCCTTTATTCCCGGCTTCCCAATCATTGTTTGCATGTGTCCGCACAATTCCTTTCATTCAACCCTGAATCTTACGACCCCTGTGTGGGCGAAAGCGGCGCTGTCGCAAAATTGACCCCGAACCGACGGCACCAGATCGTAACGGCGCGATACTTGCTCAAATCGACATTGGCTGGGAGCTCGTAGTTTTGGTCTCCAATGTTCCCTTTGAGCGCCCCTACTTGAATGAAGCCGGCGGCCTTGACGGTGTCGCTGTCGCGCGCATCGCTCGTGGCGACCAAATAGACCTGGACGTCGGGGCCATTTGAAGTTTCAAAATTCGTGAAGCGCAGCACGCGGTTGCCGTCTGCCAGCTGATAGACCGTGGCTTCGCCTGCGCCTTTGTGCGCCACATCATGGAAGTGCCCCGAAAAAAGGGCTTGTGTGGCCGGCGTGGCCGATGCGGCGACCATATTGCCCTGGGCCGGTGAGAGGGGCGCTGTCGCGAAATTCACACCAAACCGCCGGCACCAGATCGTGACGGCGCGGTACTTGTTCAGGTCAGCGTCCGCCGGCACCTCGTAGTTCTGGTCTCCGATGTTTCCCTTGAGGGCGCCGATGGGGAGGAACCCCGCCGTCTTGACTGTCTCGCTGTCCCGCGCATCGGCGGCGGCCACGAGGTAGACCTGAACGTCAGGCCCGTTCGAGGTTTCAAATCCGGTGAAACGCAACACGCGCTTTCCCTCCTGCAGTTGATAAATGGAGGCCTCGCCGACGCCTTTATGGGCCCCATCATGGAATTGACCGGCGAGGAGGAGTCTGGAACTGGAACCGGTCGAAGCGGCCATCCCGGAAGGAAAGGATTCGTTGACCTTGGCGTTGATGAAGAGACGCTCGGGCCGGAAGGCAATCCAGGCGCCCACGCCCAGAACGAGGATGAGTAATCCGATAATCAGTTTTCTTTTTTGCATTGTGGAAACTCCTTTTCAGTTCATTCTTGATTCGTTGTGTCCGCCGCCGGCGGACGGTTTAGGTTAAATAGAGACATCAGATTCCTGTTTTTGCATATAGCCGCACCGGAAGATGCAGCGTTTGTTGTTGTGATGATTCAGTTTTGCGCACAGCACGGACGAACGCCCTTTGAAATAAAGGTAGATTTCCCCTGCAGAAAGCATCCCCAGCGGAGGGGCCGTGAAATAGATCCAGAGGGCTGTCCACAGTTGCGCCACCACGGCGGACCCAAGAGTCCGCGCGGGATTCATGCTCATCCCCGAGATAGGGGATTCGAAGGTAATGTAGGTGGCCACCAGTCCTCCGGCGAACAAGCCAGTGTACCGGGACAAGTTCTGATGGTTGGAGGTCGTCAACACGACGGTCATGAGGCCGAACGAAATGATCAATTCTGCGACGAAGGCCTCAGCGACTCCGTTCATTCCCGGAACAGTGACCGCATGATTGACCTGCGGATCCATCACCACATGCCCCAGGAGAGCCGAGGAAACCAACACGCCCATCACCCCCCCGCAAAACTGCGCGATGACATAGAAAAGCGCGTCCCAGGATTTCATTTTTCCGAGTCTGAGAAAGGTCAGGGTCACCGCGGGATTGAAGTGGGCTCCCGACTGTTTTCCCCAGGGTGAATGGATGAGTGCGATCGCCGTGGTACCCATGGCGAGGCCCATGAGGAGACGCCGCAAGAGGGGATCAGCGATAGCCGAGGACACGGGAGAACCCGGATACTGCAAGATGGAGGCGAATAGACATGCGGAAATCATGAAGATCCCCAATTCCCCCGCTTCCATCAGATATTCGGGCCAATGTTGTTTCAGTGCAGAATTCATTGCGTTCCTCAGTCTTCAAAATTCTGAAATTCAGCCGGAACCCCATCCAGCCCGACGCCAACTTCTCGTCGAAGTCGCCTCGTTCCCACCAATTCATTCCTTGATTTTCACTTCTCTAATCACAGGACGGCTAAGAAATATTCCAAGGTTGGGAGAAATCCTTTGAATGGGAAGTGGAACAGGGGTTGATGTGAGAACAAGGGGAGAGCGTCGATCGGCGGGTACTTATGAGAAAAGTGGATTGTAGGGACTCAAGGGGGCCGACCACGAATAGCTTTGGTAGCCTCCCCGATAGGTCGGGGCGGGCTTTTGCCATCAACGGTGGAAAGCCCCCGCTCCTCCGCCCGGGTGGACGGTTCGGGGGATGAAAGGAACTCTTCTTGTTGGTTGGAATCGGAGAATCTCCAGCTTCCGCTGGGGGGTTGTTTTTGAAAATATCCACGACACCGGTACCGCGGACCATTCCCGGGAAGAATGCAAGAGTCCGGGCCCCCTTTTGATTTCCTCAGAACTGATTCGAGTGAAACCGTGCATTGTCGGACTTACCGGATCTATGGTCCACAATCCCTCCGGATCTATTGATCATCTCTCACGGGGTTTCCCCTTGAGTGTCTGGAGGCGGGCCTGCTGTTCCGCGGTCAACGTGTTCTTAATTTTGACCACCAATGAAATCTGGGTCCGCTTGATCTCGCGCTCAAGGTCAAGGATTTTGTCCAACTCTGCCAGCGCGCGCTGTTCATCGACGTGCTCTTCTTTTACCAACGCGACCATTTTTTCACCCTCATCCTGAAGCTGCCACTGCAATTCAGTAAATCGCGTTTGTGCCTTGCGGATCTCAGCCTTGAGGGTGTTCTTCTGAACGTCACTGAGCCCGAGGTTTTGCTGGTTCTGCATCACTAGTTCCGGCGGGAAAAAGTTCTCACCAATGGGATCGGGCGGGGGCTGGGGACTGGGCGCGGGCTGCTGGGAAAAAATCGTCGTGCTGCAAAGGAGCAGAAGGGCACCGAGCATGGAAATCTTCAATTTCATACTTCCTCCAGTTCAGTTGAATGTGACGGTTTTGAATAGATCGATCCGGATCAATGACCTCGTTAGATCGGGCACACCCGTCAAAAGAGAATCACTGGGAGGCCGCAACAGAAAGGCTGTGGGTGACCTCCATTCCGAAATGGACTGGACTGACAAATGGGACGGGGGCCCTCCCCGAGCCGGGTCTTTTTGTTGTTCTCCAAACCTTCCGATGGAGGAGGGAAGGTAGTTGCCTTGGGATGCCAAATCCTGTGAAGGCTGGCTCGAAGGTGCATGGGGAGTTGACTGCTTCAGGACTTGCTGAAAATAGAAGAGCAAGGATGCGCAAGTCACGAGCAAAACCAGGGATGTCACGGCGAGCGGAAAGAGAGGAGGCTTTCGGCGAGCGTCTCCCACCCGCGCCACGGAGGCCTGCCATACGCCCTCGAAGCCGGTTGTGGTAAGTTTATCTTCCCGTTTCAGTTCCTGGAACAGTTCCTGGAATGTCTCTTCGTCCAACCCTTGAATCATGGATTACCTTCGCTTTCAGTAGAATTTGACGGAGTCGTTTCTTTCCCCTCTCGTAATGAGTTCGAGAACTCCCTAAAGACACACCCATGACTTGAGCCGCCTCGCCGAGGTTGAGGCCGTGATAGAAGACCAACTGGAGAACCTCGCGCTGCCGTCGGGGCAGACCGACAAACGCCTGTCGAAACAGCTTGTGAACTTCGGACTGGTAAAGTCTCTCATCCGGACTTACACCCCGGGCGGAATATGCCTCAGCGTCCTCCGGCTTGACGTGTCTGAAATTGAAGAACAGTAGTCGCCGTCTCCTATTGGCGGCCGTTCTCCGAATGACGGAAAACAGCCAAGTCTTGAAAACGGACCTTCCCTCGAATCGTGCCCTCCCTTCCAGGATCTTGAGATAGACGGTCTGGAGGACACTCTCGGCGTCACGGGGATTACGCCGACAACAGCTCAGCGCCCAGCCGTAACTTTCAGGATGAAGTTGTTCAAGTTGCGCCTTCAGTGTGAGATTGTCCATTACTTGGCCTGTCTTGGTCCAACCTCTCGCTTCCTTCTATTAGTCGTTCCAGCCCGTTAATCATATGACATGAATCTTGGCCTGGAATTGAAAGGAAAACCATGTCTTGCCAGTGAATGCCGGGTGAATTAACCTATACGCCTCAATACGTCAATCCGGGAAAGTTGTTTTCCAGTTTCCAGAAAAGGGAAATGGCAATGAGCGCCAGGACGCCATTTCAAGGTGACCCAATGTCCACAAGTCGATTGATTCGCTTGGTTCTTGTTTCAGTCGGGGGGCTCCTCCTCGCGGGAGGTCAACTTCGGGCCCAATCGTCCGCCTTGGGGAAAGTTGAGTTCCCGGCTTCCGGCGGCGCGGAAGCTCAAGGGCATTTTCTGCGCGGGGTAGCGGCCCTGCACTCGTTCTGGTTTGAGGAAGCGCTTGAAGAATTTCGCAAATCCACCGGAATCGAGCCGGACTTTATGATGGGGTATTGGGGAGAGGCGATGGCGTTGAACCATCCGCTTTGGGCCCAACAGGACACCGAGGGCGGGCGCAATGTCCTGAAAAAAATCCGGGACACAAACAAGCTGACGGATCGGGAACGGGCGTACTTAGACGCGGTAAAGGCGCTTTATGGCGAGGGGGACAAACTTTCGCGGGACCGCGCCTACTCCGTCGCCATGGGAAAGATTTATCGTGCTTATCCTGAAGATCTCGAAGGCGCCTGCTTTTATGCATTGTCGTTGCTCGGCACCGTCCGGCCGGGGGATCATGGTTTTCGCCGCCAGATGGAGGCTGGCGCTATTGCCCTGGACGTTTTTCAGAAGAATCCAAATCACCCGGGGGCAGCCCATTACATCATCCATGCATTCGATGATCCGGAACATGCCATCCTGGCATTGCCTGCCGCGAGACGATATGCGGAAATTGCACCCGCCGCCCCGCACGCCCGTCACATGCCTTCTCATATCTTCCTTCAATTGGGGATGTGGCCCGACGCGGCGGCCTCCAACGAATCCGCTTGGGCTGCTTCAAAGGCCTGGGTGAAGCAGAAACACTTGCCCAGTTCCTCACTCGATTATCATAGTCTCCACTGGCTCCTCTATGCTTTCTTGCAGCAGGGCCGCTACCGAGAAGCGGAGGAGTTGCTCTTGCAGATGGGAAATGCCTGGGAGGATACCGGCTCGGGCTCTCTAAGTCCCTCTTTCCCAATTCCGACCCATAATTATCAAGACATGGCCGCGGCCTTCGTGGTTGAAACACAACGCTGGCAACTCGCCGCAAGCCTATTTGAGAGGCCAGGCGGGCAAGATGGCGGAATGACGTCTTCATACGCATCCGGAGTTGCTCGAAGCGGACATCCTGCGGGCAGTGATACGCCGGGAATGAAAATGATGTCCCTCAATTCCAATCAAATCATCCCGGTCTTCATTCGTGGTTTCGCCGCTGCGCACCTGGGATCCGAGACCGGCAGTGAAAGCGTTCAAGCTTTGCAGGGCTACCAAAAGCAACTCACCGGGAGTCACGATACCTACGAGGCCAGCGTGACAAGAATCAGAGAGCTGGAGGTGAAGGCCGTGGCATGGGCAAAAAAGGGGAATTTCGATCGGGCCATAGGACAGATGAGAGAAGCCACTGCGCTGGAGGAAGAAATGTCACCTCCCTCCGGGCCGCCGATTTTGATCAAACCTTCTCACGAGCTTCTGGGAGAAATTCTCTTGCAGGCGGGCAGACCCGCTGAGGCGGCACAGGAATTTGCCGAGTCGCTGTTACGCCAGCCGAACCGCGCCCGCTCGCTTCTCGGAGCTGCACGCGCGGCCGCTCAGAATGGAGACCGGGCGGAGGCGGTGGAAGCGTACAACAGGTTTCTGAAGATCTGGCAGAGAGCCGACCCCGAGTTGCCGGAACTGCGCGAAGCCAGGGAATACGTTGCTGAAAGATAGGCTTACGACCTCAGGGGCTTTTCGGGCCAAGTCTCTGGCGCAAAAACCCAACGGCAATGAAATACTGGGCGAGGTAATAGCTGATCCACACGAGATAATCACGGAATAACACAGCTTGTCTAAATTTACTCACCGCGATCAGCGAATCGGAGAGAAGGAAAAGAAACGCCCCCATCGCCACCCACGGCCTTGAAAAATCAGCCCAGAGCGCGGCGAGGACCATGACGGTGATCACACAAAGATAGGTCATGACCGGCCCTTTCAAATCGCCCAGCCCAGGCAAGAGCCAATCGGCCATGATTACTCCATAAAGAACGACAAGAACCGCCAAGACCAGACGCACGCTCCGGACCGGCGCAGGGCGAGGCCAGCTCTGGACGAACAAGGCGATGTACAGGAGGTGGGTGATGAGGAATGCCCCCAGACCAAGAACAAATAACCTCCCAGGATCGAGAGCAAGAAGCACATCACCGAGTGAGGAAAATAACAGCGAGAGCCCTAATATCATGCCCTCGCGGTTGTGGAGGAGCCTGAAGGGAAGTAGGGCCAGAGCGAGGATACACATCGCCTTGATAACGACGCTTCCCGGATAAGGCTGCCAGCCCAGGCTGACGAAGAGAATCAGGCTGCTCGCCAGCGAAACCCGAAGCAGCAGCTTGCTGACTGAATCCAGGCCCGACCACGGTCCAAGAGTGAGCCAATCGTTCCCCATGGAATTTTCTCCTGAATCATCCTTTCGTTCCAGCAAGGTTTCAGGTTCGTAAATTTCTCAAATCGCTTGTTACCCGCATTCCAACCGTCATCTGATCTTAATCGAACGCCGACAAATTGACACGTTCTTCGCTACAGGATCAACTTTTCGTTTGCGGGCACGTATTCAATTCCATATTCTGGCGACGAAATAAAAAAGGGCATATGATCATGAATTCGCAGTGGTCAGATGGAAAGGGGACTGGTCAGCTTCGCTAGTACGCCAGGGATCGTACCGTCATTGCCTCATGTCCAACGACTCAAGAATCAGAGGGAGCTCGTTTCCCACAACCCAGATGTCCGCCATTGTCGGACTCCGAAGCGACGACCTTTCTCTAAGGTCCCAGGCCACGGAATTGATAGCCACAGTCTACTGGAAACCCATTTACAAATACATCCGGCTGAAGTGGAACAAACCGAGTGAAGATGCCAAGGATCTCACGCAAGGTTTCTTCACCCGGGTCCTCGAGAAGGATTTTTTCAGGACCTACGATCCCACCATGGCACGGTTCCGGACTTTTCTCCGCACATGTGTGGATGGGTATGTTTCCAACGAAGAAAAAGCGTCCCACCGGATCAAACGGGGAGGCGACAGCCCGGTCGAATCCGTGGATTTCAACAGCGCGGAGATGGAGATCAAGCTTTGCGCCCTGCCCGCAGGCGGCTCCATGGAAGACTATTTTTACAGGGAATGGGTGCGCAGCTTGTTTTCGATGGCGGTCGACATTTTGCGCCAGCAGTGTGCGACCGCGGGAAAGACAACGCAGTTCCGGGTATTCGAGCGATACGATTTGAACGAAGATCGTGCGACCGGGGAAATCACCTATGACGCCCTTGCAGGCGAAGTCGGGATTCCTGTCAGCCAAGTCACGAACTACCTGGCCTACGCACGGAGGGAGTTTCGCAGGATTGTCCTGGAGAAACTCCGTGAGATCACTGCGGACGACGAGGAGTTTCGCAACGAGGCGCGCTGGGTGCTTGGCGCGAATTTGAAATGAACTGGTTGAATGACGGAATGGTGGATCATCTCCGCGAGGTCTCAACGTTGCCCGATTTGAGCCAGACCCCGTACCGGATCCTCCGACCTTTGGGATCCGGAGGGATGGCGACCGTTTATCTCGCCGAAGACGCCAAGCTCTCCCGGCCGGTGGCGCTGAAGGTCATGGAGGTTTCAACATCCTCCGGAGAGATGACTTCGCGCATGCAAACAGAAGCGCAGATCATCGCCCGCCTCGAGCACCCCGGCATAGTTCCAATCCATGATGTGGGAACCTTGCCGGATGGACGGGTTTTTTATGTGATGAAGTATGTTCAGGGCAACAATCTCACCAAATACTCGCAACAAGCAGGATCAGTAGCGGAGAGGTTGAGGGTTTTTCTGAAAGTCTGCGAGGCTGTGGCATTTGCCCATGCCCACGGTGTTATCCATCGCGACCTGAAGCCGGCAAACATCATGGTAGGGGCCTTCGGAGAGGTTCTGGTTATGGACTGGGGAGTCGCTAAAGTCCTCCCTATGGGTGACGAGGGGACACAGATATCGGTGGACCCCGATATCCAGGTCAAAGAAGGGAAGGCGACCACTGATGAGACGCGCCTGCAACCGCCCAGTGAAATTCCACCCGGGCCCTTTTTGGAGACCCTGTCAGGCACGGTCTTGGGCACGCCTTCCTACATGTCCCCCGAGCAAGCTCTGGGTCAAACCGGCGCCCACAATCAGTTGACCGACGTGTATTCTCTAGGTGCGATCCTTTTTTTCCTTTTGACCCATCATCATCCCCATGAGGGTGCAACGATGGGTCAGATTCGAGAGCGCTTCCTTCATAAACAGTTACTTCGGCCTCGGGACGTGAATCCGGCTATTCCTCGACCCCTCGAAGCGGTCTGCATGAAATCCCTGGCAATCGACCCTCAAGATCGTTACGCGAAGGTTGAAGACCTTAAGGCTGATATCGAACTGTATTTGAGCGATATGCCCGTGTCTGCTTACATAGAGAATGTGTTTGAGAAGGCCGGAAGATGGTCAAATCGTTATCGCTTTGTCATCTTGCTGTTATTTGCCTACATGTTTGTAAGATTTCTACTCTTTTTCTTACTCCGGCGTTAAAGGAAATCCAAGAAAGGTTTAATAGGACATTGGAAGGTTAGCTTTTCAACTCGCTTCAACCTATGGAGGACACAGATGTCAAAACCGCTGCTCGGACTGATTTTGGGGACGATCCTGGGGGTCTTCGACGGATTAACGGCGCTTCTCTATCCCAACACGGCGCCGCTGATTATGGGCATCCTGATCGGATCGTCGCTCAAAGGGCTCCTCGCCGGTGTCATCATTGGGTTCTTTGCGCGAAAAATCCGCTCAGTACCTTGGGGGATCATTTTTGGATTTGGCGTGGGATTGTTGCTCGCCTACCTGGTGGCAATGAAGGGGGACCCCACCGGACACCATTACTACCTGGAAATCATGGTTCCGGGGTCGATCGTTGGAATGATTCTGGGTTTTGCCACTCAGAAATACGGAAAAGACCCTAAGGGGCTTGGCGCGAATTGAGCCTTCTATGAGGCTGTTTTTGTCAAGCTCCTTGTGCGCTGCTTTTCTGCTCGGGTTTGGTGGCTCTTTTTTCAGTTCGGGAAATTCCTGGAATTGTCCCGGAACGACCTTCTATCCGTGCCGATCAAAGCTTGATCT